>JAPXMM010000031.1:0-20970 GCA_033809015.1 Bacteroidales bacterium | reverse complement strand
ATTATTAATTTCTGTCCTGGATAGATTTTATCATTTTTTAAATTATTCCATTTCATTATTTCTGTTTCGCTAACATTATATTTTTTAGCTATTGACCAAATAGAATCACCATTTTTTACTATGTATGTTATGCTATTAGATTTAGCTATTGCAGATTTGCTTGTAGCTGTATTTTGCTGATTTTGATAAATTATTAATTTCTGTCCTGGATAGATTTTATCATTGTTTAGATTATTCCACTTCATAATGTTTTGCTCACTCACATTATATTTATTAGCAATAGACCAAATAGATTCTCCACTTTGTACTATATGGTAATTATTAGCTGCATTATTAGTTGTTTTAATGATTTTGAGTTGTTGTCCTTCATAAATCTTATCATTTGTCAATTTATTCCATTGCATGAGATTTTTCACACTTACTCTATATCTCTCAGCTATGTGGCTCAGTGTTTCACCTTTCTGTACTTTGTGAATAATGGTCTTAGGAGTAGAATTAATTGTGTTGCTTGTTGCTTTAGATTCACTAATTATATTATCTTCATTATCAAAATCTTTTATATTATTAGGATAAAGGCTATCGTCATTGCCACTAGCTAAACTATCTATGCTATCTAATTCATCAGCTAAATATTTAGAATTTTTTCTTTGTCGCGATAAATATAAACTGTCTTCGTATTTATAAAAAATCATCGACAAAGATTTAGGCAATAATAATGGATATTTATTTGATGGTAATATCAAACCACCTACCCAAATAGGATTGTAATTGATAAAATCTTGCATATTCCATTTCAAAGCCATTAATAGGTCGGCAATAATAATGGGATTTTTGATATTTATGTGTGCTATATTATCTTTAATATCATTATTTATGTTTGGTTTTTTATAAGAATAATAAAAATTATAAATAGTAGCTATGTAATATGGTATCAATTCTTTATTAGGTAAATCGGTATGATAATAATAATTCCATAGTTCTGTCTTTAGCCCTTGATTGTAGAGCGATTTAGTAGCTTGTTGGTAAGCAGGCATGCCATTAGTATATATCAAAATCACTTGCCACCAATCGTTGTATTTATTATAAAGATCATTCAAATAATTAATGGCTACACTAGTTGAAGCAATTATATCATAGCGTTGATCAATAAATGGTGTGATATGCAATCCATATTTAGCAGCTATAGGTGGATATAAACCCCAGATTCCTCCAGCATTGTATTTTCCGCAATAGCGAATATTCATGTTTGAAATTGCAAAAGCCAAATATTTCAGTTCCGCGGGAAGCCTTTTAGCTGAAATGACAGAGTCAATAAATGATTCATATTTATAAAAAATATTCAAGTTCGCAGTCACATTGCTATTAGCGTTGTCAAATAAATATTTATCTATCGCACCATCATATGGCAATGCTATTTCTGAGATTATAATACTTAGTTTTTTAGCAATAGTAGAGTCATTATTCACTAATATATTGCCATAAATATTATAATCAGCTAATAAGAACAACAAAAAAAATAAACTAATTACTATGTATTTACGCATTACAATTTTCCAGAAAATATTGGCAAAATTATAAAAAATGATTAAAATAATTAATAATACACAAGATTACTTAAATTATCAAGCGATAGTAATTATATCTCATAAATACATCATTCATTCCTATGATGTATCATTTTAAGTTTTACTAAATATTAAAAAAAAGCCTTATAGACAAAGATTATCTATTCTATTCCAGAGAAAAATTTCATAAATTGCACACGTTCAAAAGCGGCAGGATTTTCTATATTTTTGTATGATAGCTTACCAATAAAATCTTTAGTATTTTGGAAATTTTTATCTTGCATCCAGAAGTCAATGGTTTCATTGATTTCTTTAATGACTTGTGCGCCTTTTTTGTATAAAATGCTAGAAATAGCTACAGCATTTGCACCTGCTAACATAGCCTTAATAGCTCCTTCACCATTTTGTATGCCAGTAGTAGCACAAATATCAGCCCTTATATTACCATATGTGAGAGCTACCCATCGTATCACTTCTTGTAATTCTGCTGGACTGCTAAAAATATCACCAGCTGTCAATTTGAGATTGTTGATATCTATGTTTGGTTTGTACATTCTATTAAACATCACTATACCTTTAGCTCCTGATAATTCCATGGAATATGCAGTATGTATAGGATTTGTTAAATGTTGAGTGATTTTAACTGCTATAGGTATTTTTACTAGTTTTGCTACAGATGTTACAATTTTAACGTAAATATTTTCTATTTCTTCAGCAGTCTGATTTTTTGCAGTAGGCAAGATGAAAATATTAAGTTCTAATGCATCTGCACCAGCACGCTCTATTTCTTTAGCGTAGCTAGTCCACTCTTGATTAGTAACGCAATTGATACTCGCTATTACAGGAATATTTACACTTTTTTTAGCTTTAGTTATTAATTCTAAATAATCTTGAGTTGATTTTTCAGAAACATATTCTCTCACATAATCTTCTGTTTCTGGATATGGAAATTGTCCAGAAAATTTAATTAAATTGGAAATTCCATTTCTGATTTCTTCTTCAAATAAAGATTTTAAAACTATTGCACCAGCACCATTAGATTCAAATTCTTTGATTTTATCTATTGATTTTGTCAATCCACAACTAGCTACTATTAATGGACTTGTAAGATCTAATCCTAAGTATTTCACACCAATTTTTGACATATACTTTTTATTTTATTTAATGCAAAAATAATATTTATTTTAATTATTTGAAAAATTTTTAAGTAATTTGCAATAAATTCATATTGTTATGAAATCATTAAAAATTATCAAACAACTTATTTTATTTATAGTTATCATTTTTTATACCAGTCAATCATTTGCACAGCAAACATATTATTTCATTTCTCCTACGAGTACTAATAATGAGATCACAGACCTGTATAATAAAAAGCAATTTAGCTTATTGAAACAAATGAGTGAAAATCTGCCAGATAAACTTTATTCTACTAAAGCAGATTACGCATATTACAAGGCTTACAGTTCATATATGTTGCATAATAATGATGCCAATTCATTACTCATCGAATATATAGACCAGTATCCATTACATGTTAATGTAAATTTAGCCAAATTTTTTATTGGTAATAATTATTTCTGGAGTAAAAACTATAAAAAATCCATTGATTATTTTAATGAAGTAGAAAATGATAAATTATCAGATAGTCTAAGAGCAGAACTATATTTTCGTAGAGGTTATTCATATTTCTCTACACAGCAATATAATGAAGCAATGCTTGATTTTTCTAATGTTATGAAATATGATATCTGGTTTGTCCCTTATGCACAATATTATATAGGATATATAAATTATCTAAACAATAATTATCATATAGCATTACAAGATTTCAAAAAAATACCATCATTAACAGATGACTCCTTATTTTTAAGCTATAGTAATTATAATATTTTATATTTAGAATATTTAACTAATCAACTAGACAGTGTGATATTGCACGGTGAGTCTATATTGCCTACAGCAGCTGATAAATATAAATCAGAGATACATCGTTTACTAGCTCAAGTGTATTGGTACAAAAAAGATTTGAGTAAAGCCAAACTTCATTTAGATTCATATTTTGAGATGAATCAGTCTGGTATCAATAGAGATGATAATTATTTAATGGGATATTTATGCTATGCGATAAATAATTACAAATGTGCAATAGAATACCTAGAGAAAGTGATGACAACTAAAGACTCTCTATATCAGAATGCAGCTTATCATTTAGGGTTGGCATATATTAATACTGGGCAAAAAAACTTTGCTCAAAAGGCTTTTTATGATGCATATTCACTAGATTTTGATACTTTGATTAAAGAAGATGCTTTGTTTAACTATGCTAAACTTTCATATGAATTAGATAATGATCCATATAATATAGCTATTAGTGCTCTGCAAAAATACATCGAGGAATATCCTAAATCAATTAGAAAAAATGAAGCACAAGAATTGATTTTAAACTTATTGATGATATCTAGTAATTATCAACGTGTAATAGATATTATCGAGCAATTGCCAAAGAAAAATTTAACCATAGAAAATATGTATCAACGAGCTTGTCTCAATCAAGCTTTATTAGATTTCAAAGATAGGCAATATAATAAATCAATATTAAATTTAAACAAAGCTATAAATTATGGTACTGATAGGCAACTAAAAGCAAAAGCTATTTTTTGGAAAGGAGAATCTTTTTATACTTTAGGACGATATGATTCTTCACTAGTTAATTTTCAAACTTTTATTAATTATGCACCTTCAAAAGATTTACCTGAATATAATAAAGGATATTATAATTTAGGTTATTCATATTTGTTAAATAATAAATATTCATTGGCAGTAGATGCTTTTAGACAATTTATTGCTTTATCTGATAATGAACCTGTAAACATTAAATTTGATGCATATTTGAGATATGCAGATGCTTTATTATTAAATAAAAATATCGATGAGGCAGCTAAAATATATAAAAAAGTAATCGATGATTATCCACTCAAAGCTGATTATGCTTATTTATCTTATGCTAAAATTTTAGGTATTAAAGGACAATTAAATGAAAAAATTAATAATTTAGATTTACTAATAACAAAATTTCCAAACTCAAGCTATATACCAGAAGCTTTGTATGAGAAAGGATTAAGCCAAGAGTTGATAAATGAAGTAGAAGCTATGAAAACCTATAATAAAATTTATACATTATATCCAGATCATCCATTAGCTAATAAAGCTATGCTAAAAGAAGCATTAATTCTACGCAATCAAAAAGATTATGATAAAGCTATAGCTTTATTGCAACAATTAATATTAAATTATAAAAATAGTGAATCAGAAAAAGATGCATGGATAGCTCTACGAGAAACATATACAGATGCAGATAGGATAAATGAATTTTTCTCTTTTGCTCAATCATATGGCAAAACCATTAGCTCAGGTGAACAAGAAGAAATGCTCTATAATACTGCAGAAAACAAATTTATGTCTAGCGACTATCAAGGTTCTATAACTGCTTTTGATCAATATTTGCAAAACTTTCCTGATGGAGCTTTTAGCATTAATGCACATTTTTACAGAGCTGAAGCAAATTATGCATTAGGCAATTTCGATAATGCTTTACAAGATTATTTATACGTTACTAATACAAATTCTCGTTTTACAGAGTCTTCATTATTTAAAGCTGCTCGGATATATTATAACCGTAATGAATATGAAGCGAGCATACCTCTCTATGAAAAGCTATTACAAATTTCTCAAGTAAAAATAAATAGAATAGAAGCTATGAGAAATTTATTAAAAGGATATGAATATATTAAAAATTATGATAAAGTAGTAGAAATAGCCAATAACATACTCAATAGCCCAGATATGGATGACAATGATAAACTACAGGCTAATATTACTAAAGCACGAGTCTATTTTCAAACTAATAATGTAAGTGAATGTGCTCGAATATGTAAAAATATTGCAAATAATAAATCTGAAATAGGAGCTGAAGCCACATATTATCTAGCATACATAGATTATATGAATGGTAATTTAAATGATGCTGAACACAAAATATTTTCATTAGTTGAAAATTTCGCTGCTTATGAAGATTGGATAGCTCGAGGATTTATATTGCTATCAGATGTTTATCTCAGTCGTGGAGATCTATATCAAGCAAAAGCTACATTAGAACATCTAATAAACAATTATAAAGGGGATATAGCTATCATTAATATAGCAAAAGATAAATATAATAATCTTGTTACACTAGATGAAACAAATTCAAATCAGGGAGAATAATATTTTTAATAAAAAATTTAAAAAAAATTTTTTTATTTAAAAATATTATTATAACTTTGCACGTCAAACCATAAAAAATTAAAATGGATATGAAAAATTTAGTAGTAGTAGCATTAGTTGCAGGTATGATGGTTTTAGCATCATGCGGAAATGCACAGAAAAAAGCAGAACAAGCAAAATTAGACAGTGCACGTATAGCAGATAGCATTGCTCAAGTAAAAGCTGATAGCGCACGCGTAGCTGATAGTTTAGCTCAAATCGAACAAGCAAAATTAGACAGCATTGCTCAGGCAGAAGCAGCTGCAGCAACACAAAAACCAACAACACAAAAACCAGCAACCAAAACTGAAACTCAACAAGTAAAAGCTGGTCAAGGTAAAGGCTAAGAATTTTCTTACATAAAAGAAAATAAAAAAGCCACTCATTATGAGTGGCTTTTTTATTTAAACTCTTCCTTCAATATTTTTTATATTATTGAAAATGGAATAGATTTCTTCTAAACTTGTTGCTTCTAATAATGAAATACGATATTGTTTAATATTAGCAATACCTTTAAAATAATTTTTAAAAAATTTTCTCATTTCAATAATAGCAACTTTTTCATTTTTCATTGCTGCAAGTTCATTGAGATGCCTTTCGCATATTGCTAATCTCTCGTTAATACTGATTGGCTCTGGTGAAATATTATTTAAAATATAATCATTACAATCTCTAAATATCCAAGGATTGCCAATAGCAGCTCTACCTATCATCACACCATCCACACCATAGTCGTCAAATAAAAGCTTTGCTTTCTGAGGATTATCTACATCTCCATTTGCAATGAGTGGAATAGCAAAAGATAAATCAGATTTTAATTTTAAAAAAAAATCCCAATTGGCATTACCAGAATAAAGTTGTTTTCTAGTACGAGCATGTAGAGTAAGAGCTGCGATGCCACAATCTTGCAATTGAGGAGCTAATTTATCAATAATAATTGAAGACTCATCCCAGCCAAGTCTAGTCTTTACTGTTACTGGTACTTTAACACTTTTAACAACATTTTTAGTAATTTCTAACATTAATTCAGGATTTTTTAATAAAGCGGCACCAGCACCTTTAGAAACTATTTTTTTCATGGGACAACCAAAGTTCAAATCTATAATATCCGTACCAGCAGATTCTACTAATTTAGCTGCTTCTCCCATTATATTTGGATCATTACCAAATATTTGTACTACAAAAGGCAACTCATCTTCATTTTTACTAATTTTATCAAAACTAACTTTTACATTTCTGATGATAGCATCAGCAGAAACAAATTCAGAATATGTAAGAGTAGCCCCCATATCTTTACAAATTTTTCTATACACCTTATCAGTAATGCCATCCATCGGCGCTAAAATTATTGGATATCTACCAAGGTCAAACTTCCCTATTTGCATAGTTTTTTATTAATTTTGCAATAGTAAAATTAATAAAAATGAACGACATTAAAATTAATTGGAAAAGTTTTTTAACTTTCCTAGCACTATTTCTGGCAGCAGCATTATTTTTTAACCTCGCCATGTCATTTGCATTATTATCAACAAATAATTTAAGCAACCCTCGAGCAATAATGCTAGCAAATACTATCGCACACTTATTTACTTTTACAGGTGTAGGAATAGCATTCCCATTATTAAATAAGTATAAAATTAGCGAATTTTATCAAAATAGACCATATAAAGATTTACTATTTTTAATCTTAACGTTTTTTATAGTTTTATTAATTCAGCCATCATTATCTTTATTAACTGAAATAACCAATTTGATAAAATTACCATCAAATATTGATAATTTTATTAGCCAATATGAAAATATGGCAAATGAATTATTGAAAAGAACAATGAGTGGCAGTGGTATTGGCTTTTTGTTATTAAATATAATCTATGTGGCATTGGTGCCAGCCGTTGGAGAAGAATTGATCTTTAGAGGAATAATACAAAAATATTTAATAAAATTAACTAAACATGCATGGCTTGGCATTATCTTAACAGGACTTATTTTTAGCTTATTCCATTTATCATGGAGTACAATTTTAGCAATTTGGTTTTTTGGAATAATTTTAGGAATAGTATATTATACCACTGGCAATATCTGGTATTCTATGTTTATGCATTTTATAAACAATTTAATGGCAACCATCTCATATTGGTTAGCTAGTAATAATAAAATATCTTATTCATTAGAAGACATTGATAATATTAAATTTCCCCTATGGACAGAATTGATATCATTGATATTAATGTTATTATTTATAATTTTTTTATTTAAATTTATTAAATTAAAAAGAGAAAACATAAAAGATATTTGATGAAGACAAAAATTTTTCAAACAATAAATATAGATGATGAAAAACACATAAACTCTTTGGTAAGAACCTATCCATATATAGAATTACGCTTAGATTATATCACAAAAACAAATCTTGAAAATATTTTCAAACAAAAAAATGATCAAAATGAGATTATAGCTACACTACCCATCAATGGAACAAATAATACATATGCATTTGCAGTAATTAAACATGCAATTAATCTGGGAAGCGATCATATAGACATAAATATAGAAAGCATAAAATATCAAGAGATTACAGCAATAATTAATTACGCAAAAACAAAAAAATGCAAAACAATCCTATCAGTTCATAAAATAAATGACATAATAAATGCTAAAGAAATAGATGAACTTTTAAAACAACAAAGGGCATACGAAATCGATTTTCTAAAAATTGTGCTAAATCCTGCAAATGAAGAGGAATATCAATATTTTTGTAATCTATATAAAACATATAAAAATATAATATTTTTATGCATAGGTAAATATAGTATGGACTCAAGAATATTAGCAATCAATAATGAAGTACCATTTATATACACATTAAGTGATGAAAGTGTGATGATGTATGATGGGCAGATATATTACGAAGATTTGATGAGAAGGATAGAATTGAGGGGAGTATGAGGCTTAGATTAACATCTTATGTTATATTTTAAAACGTTTATTATTTCAATAATATTCATTAATTTTGTTCAAATTTTATAATTATGAAAGAATTATTAGAAAATATTGATAAATACTTGGCTCTACCCAAGGATCATAAGCGAGATTTCCTCGATCAACTATATCAATATTTAGTCAATAACAATGCCAATGCAGTAGATTACCAAAAGGTAAAAATCCAATCTACCGCAGCTATCTGTCCTGACTGCAGAAGTGAAAATGTCATCAAAGCTGGTAAAAGAAATGGCAGACAAGTTTACAAGTGCAAAACCTGTGGTTATAATTTTCGTGAAACAGCTCGCACCTTTGTTTATCGAATGAGAAAATATCCATTAATGCTCGACTATATGAGATGTATGCTTGAAGGTAAAAGTCTGAGAGCATGTGCTGATGAAGTTGGCATTTGTCTGAAAACAAGCTTCGAATGGCGACACAAAATATTAGCTGCTATCAGAGCCTTAGAAGGTGGAATCAGTTTCTCTGGAATTGTAGAAGCTGATGAGCTGCTAATGAACTATTCAGAGAAAGGCAGGAAATATAAAAACAAAGAAGAATATCAACGAGCTAAAAAAAAGAAACATCCCAAAGTAGCAGTATTAGTTGTAACAGACAGAGAAGGTAATTTACTTTTTAAACAGGTTGGAGAGAAAAAAGTAAAGAATGAGCAATTGAGAGAAGAGCTAAAGAATAGATTATCGGAGAGTAATCTTATATGTGTTAAGCCAAAGAAAGAGTTTAGAAAAGCAGTGAAAAGTTTACAAAGTAAAAAAGTGATAGTAAACAAAAAACAAGTGAAACGAGGTATATACAGTGTCAAGATAGTAGAGAGCAAAATAAGTGATTTCAAGGTGTGGATGAGTAGATTTCACGGAGTAGCTACGAAGTACTTGCAGAGCTACTTGATGTGGTTTGTGATAATGAATAAATATTTAAAAGAGCTGATAGATCAAGACATTGGCAGGCTGCTGAACTTGTCATCACACGATAGGTGGGCGTGGGACAAGTATAGAGAGATAGTTAGTCAAAGATATGAATAACATATTGTTAAGTATAACAAATATTTGATACTTTTCTCCTCTACCTCATTTTCTTATCTCTGTTCTTCCTTCTCTAAAATATTCCTAATTTAGCTATTTAAAATATTTTATTATGTGTTTCCATAACTCATTAATTGTAGATGCTGTAAAGATAGAAAATAGATATAATGCAAAATTTATCCCAGGTAGTGATTGGCAACCTATATATCACGCTGCTGCATTTAATTTGCCTGCTTGGTCTATTATTGCTAATGAAGCTCCTAGTGTGATCCAATTTTTTCAATGGGGATTGATTCCCTTTTTTATTAAAAATAAAAATATTGCTGATGACATTAGAGTAAAAACTTTAAATGCTAGGATAGAAACTCTTCATCAAAAAAAATCGTTTTATATTTCAGCTAAGAATAAGCTCTGTTTGATACCTTCTACAGGTTTTTTTGAATGGCAGCAAATAGGCAATACTAAACAACCTTGGTTTATTAAATTAAATGATCAAGAAGTTTTTTCTATTGCTGGCATATGGGATGTATGGAATGATCCTTTTACTGGTACGCAATATTATACTTTTTCTTTAATTACTAGAGATGCTATAGGAATAATGAAAGAAATTCATAAAACTAAACTTAGAATGCCTTTTATTTTACCTAAATCTATTGAAAATGATTGGTTATTTGCTAATACTCCCGAAAAAAAAGAAAAATTACTAAACCAGTCTAATGATATTAAATTTAATGCTTATAAGGTTTCTTCTTTAGTAGGTAAAAGAAATATTAATACAAATGTTCCAGAGGTTATTAAGCGAGTAGAGTAATTTTGTTTTTACAGAATAGTAACTGTTTTAAGTATAAAAATTTTTTTATCTTTGTATAATAATCCTTATTTGAAATGTTTACTGATAATTTTACTTTTTACAAATTTCATGGTGCAGGGAATGATTTTGTCTTATCAGATACTCGCAATATGAGCGATAGTTTATTTGATGCTGCTTTAATAAAGAAAATTTGCGATAGACATCTTGGCATTGGCGCAGATGGATTAATATTACTAGCTAATCCTACTAATAATTCTAGTATTTTTTCTATGATTTATTATAATTATGATGGGAGTAGAGCTACTATGTGTGGCAACGGAGCTCGTTGTATTTGTGCTTTTGCTAATATGCTTAATTTGGTGCAAATAGGAGAAAAATTTTATTTTGATGCTGATGATGGTATTCATAATGCAATGATATTTAATAGATTAGAAAATAATTGGGATGTGGAAATCAGCATAAATGTTTTATCAGAAATTTCTAAAATTGATGAGAGTTCTTTTTTTGTAAATACTGGCGTGCCTCATCTAATTAAATTCGTTGAGAATATAGACTTGTTAGATGTATATAATGAAGGTAAAAAACTTAGATTTTCACCAGATTTTGGTGATGAAGGAGTAAATGTTAATTTTGTAGAATTAGATGAAAAAATTAAAATTAGAACCTATGAAAGAGGTGTAGAAGGTGAAACTTTAGCTTGTGGTACTGGTATTTGTGCAGCTGCTTTAGTGATTAATAATTTTTTTAACAAATCTTTCCCTATTAAAATTAGTGCTCTGGGTGGAGATTTGCAGGTAAATAAATCAACTGACAATATTTTACTTTTGCGTGGTCCTGCTACTTTAGTATTTAATATTGATAAATTTTATTTATAATTTTATAAAAATTTTATGCATTTGCAAGGTGAAAATATTAGATTGAGAGCTCCAGAGCTAGAAGATATTGATTGGATGTTTGATATAGAAAATAATGATTCTTATTGGTATCTAAGTGATGCTTATCAGCCATTTTCTAGATGGACTATAGAAAATTTTATTAAAGGACAAACAGATATTTTCGCTGAGAAGCAGTACAGATTTGTTGCTGAGGATAAACTTCATAATAAAATTGGTATTATAGATTTGTATAATTTCGCTCCGCTACATCGTAGAATATTTATTGGCATTTATATTGATGAGCTTTATAGAAATAAAAATTATGGTTCTCAATCTATATCTCTGGCAGTAAATTATTGTTTTCATATTTTGCAATTACACCAAGTGTGTGCTTTAATACCTGCTAATAATGTGGTTAGTATCAAATTATTTGAAAAATCAAATTTCCGATTACAGTCTTCTAGAAAAGATTGGTATTTGATAAATGGCATTTTTGTTGATGAATTATTTTATAATAAATTTAATGAATATGAGATTGATTAAAATACTGGTAGTTCTGATTATTTTGGTGTCTAGTGGCTTTTATTTTACATTCTATTTCCCTAATGTGAAAATACCTAATAATAAACAAGAGACCATAATTTATATTTATCCCGATACAGATACTGATGATTTTATAGAAATCTTAAAAAATGAACATATTCTAAAATTCCCATGGACTTTTCAGTTAGCTACTAAATTTAGATATTTTACTGCAAAGCCAGGTAGATATGTGCTTAAAAAAGGTATGAATAATAATGCGCTCATAAATAAAATAAGAATAGGCGACCAGGATCCTATAACTTTGACTTTTAATAATGTCAGAACAATTGATGATTTAGCTGATAAAATTGATGGGAAATTTATTTTTACCAAACAAGATTTTTTAGATGTAATAAATGATAAAGATTTTATAGATTCATTAGGTTTTAATAAATACAACATAGCATGTATTTTTATACCAAACACATATTATTTTTTGTGGACTACTACTCCTAAAGAGTTCATTCTGAGAATGAAAAAAGAATGGGATGGTTTCTGGACAAATGAAAGATTAGAAAAAGCACAAGCATTGAATTTAACTCCTACTCAGGTATGTACTCTAGCATCTATTGTAGAGGCTGAGACTAAAAAATGGGATGAGATGCCGATAGTTGCTGGAGTTTATATCAATCGTTTGAGAAGAAATATGCCTTTAGAGTCTGATCCTACGATTATTTTTGCTCATCAAGATTTTAATATGAAAAGAGTGCTTCATAAGCATTTAGAGATTGATTCTCCCTATAATACATATAAAAATACGGGATTGCCACCAGGTCCTATTCTATTGCCATCTCCTAGAACTATTGATGCTGTTTTAAATTATCAGAAACATGATTATTTATTTTTCTGTGCTAAAGATGATTTATCAGGATATCATACATTTAGCCGCACTCTCTCTGAGCATATGCAATGTGCTAAAAAATATCATGCTGCTCTAGATAGGTTGAATATAAAAAAGTGATTGAAATAGGCGTTTAGATAATAAATTTTTCTAAAAATTTATATAATAAAAGAATACTTTTACAATGAATCGTAAACTCGAATTAATACCGCATTGGGAAATGATTTGTTATAAAACAAGCAAGCCGTGTAGGACAGAAGGGTTTACACTGTTTGAGCAAGCTAAAGCTTGCAAGTTTGTAAACCCCAACGGGTGATAGCGTAGTTTTATCAAATAATTTCCCCAGCGAAGATTTTTATTTGATTATTTCTTTTTATATATGAAAAAGAAAGATATTAATAAGAAATATTTTAAAACAAATAAATTACATTCCTATAAATTTAAATTCGCTTCATATATTCATAATAATAATTTGTTATTACTTAAACACCTAATTTATAATAGTAATTTCATTAAGAAAAAATTTATTAATTTTACAATCAGGTTATTTTTCCTTTTTATGAAAAAATTACTAATATTGATAATTCTTATTTTAACTAGCTTTGTAGTTAATGCTATGAATATTAGGTCTATAGAGATTCAATATGAGCCTATTAGTAATTTGACCTATCAGGTGAATGTGGTGTGTTATGTTTATGAGCATGGCCCTATTGACCAAAAATTATCATTAAATTGGGGTGATGGTACTAATAGTAATTTGAATTTATTGAGTATATCATCTGCTGGCTTGCCGTATCTCAAAAAAGTTATTTATTATGGGCAGCATACTTATTCTGGTCCTTCTACATTTTTACTTAGTGTTTCATATAAGTGCCGAGAACCGTATATAGCAAATATCCCATTATCGGTTCAGAAATCATTATATACAGAGGCTTTACTTGTCATTAATCCTTATGTAAGCAGTAGATATTCTTTACGTTTTCAGTCTCCAACGCCATTTAGAATATGTAGTGGTACATTGCAAGAATTAGATATGAGTGTGTATGATCCAGAGCCTCACTCTAATGCTACATATACGTATCAGCTTATATCTTGCAGAGATTCTGCTGGAGTAAATATTGCAAATTATACTTTACCCTCGGCTACTAATAGTTTTTTGTTAGATCAAAATACTGGAATTATTATTTGGGATACTCCTATTAGAGGTGAATATAGCTTTGTAGTTCGTGCTAAAAAATTAATTTCTGGAGTGATGGTCGGCTATGTAGATAGAGATGTTACTGTCATAGTAAATGATTGCCAAAGTATTAGTCCTGTACTTAATAGTCCAGCAGATACATGCATAATTGCTGGTAATGATTTGTCATTTCCAGTGAGTGCTTCGTTTGTTTATAATGATACTATGCTACTAACAGCATCTGGACAGTTAATAGATATGGGAGCTTCTTTTCCTCAACCAATAAAAGGTGTTCATAATATCTCTTCAAATTTTAGTTGGGATGCTAATTGTGATAAGGTCTCTATAAATCCTTATAGTTTAAGTTTTCGCGTTGATGTTTTGAATCAAGATAATTCTTTTTCAAATATATATAATTTTAATAATGGACTGCTAACACCGTTTGTTTCTAATGTTCCTGTAATGTTTAATAGTCCTTGTGGCAATGGATGGGATAATTCTACATATATTTGGTATGGTAAAGATAAAACTGCTCCTCGATATTTAACAAGTCCTGTTTTAGACCTTTCTGATGGTGATTATATTTTAGAATTTGATATGCGTTATGAGGAACATACTGGCTATGGTGGTAGTAGTTGCGAGGGTCCTGATGAGCCCGATGAGGGAGTTTATGTGCAATATAATACTACAAACTCAGAAAGCAATTGGACAAATATCGTATATTTTAATCCTAATCCTAAATATCAAGAAGAGGGTGGTCATGAACCTAACTTAACGCATTGGAATAATTACACAATATTATTACCTGCTGCTGCACTGACTCCGAATACACGTATTAGATGGTATCAGGAAATATCCACAAATTATGATTATGATCATTGGGGTTTAGATAATATCGGCTTTACTAGGATAGCAGACATTCCTAATTCTTATAAAAAGATAAATGTTTCTGTTATCGCACCAGCACCAGAAAATTTACAAGCTACAGCTACTCCCTACGGTATAGAACTTAAATGGAATAGAGAATTTTGTGATAATGCTATTGGTTACAAAATTTTTAGAAAAAATATGCATACTTCTTATGTTCAGGGAGTTTGTGAAACTGGTTTACCAGATTCTCTCGGATTTGTATTGATAGATTCTACTCTCACAATTTATGATACTACTTATACTGATTTTATTAATGAAGGTAATTTAGCTATAGGAAATGAATATTGCTATAGAGTATTTGCTTATTTCTCAGATGGTGCAGAAAGTAAAGTCTCTAATGAAGCTTGTGCTATTCTCAGTGATGTAGCTCCCGTGATTACACATGTGAGTGTCAATATCACTGATGAGGTAAATGGTGAACTGTTACTGAAATGGTCTAAACCAGATGATTTAGATACTATTACATATCCAGGACCTTATAAATATGATGTTTATTTTGGTGAAAATCTTTCTGGTAATAATTATAGTTTTTTGTCAAGTAAATACAGCTTAGATGATACAGTTTTATTACATCAAAATATTGATACAAAAAACAAAAGTTATCATTATCAGATACGTTTGTTAAATCAAATTAATGGCACATGGCAGCCAATTAATAGCTCGTCAACAGCTTCTTCAGTTTTTTTAGTTGTTACTCCTGGTG
Source organism: Bacteroidales bacterium (assembly GCA_033809015.1). Classification (GTDB taxonomy): domain Bacteria; phylum Bacteroidota; class Bacteroidia; order Bacteroidales; family DTU049; genus DTU049. The sequence continues at coordinate 5,159 of JAPXMM010000031.1, read as the reverse complement.
ATAAAAAAATACATCTGAAATTTAATTATCAAGTACCATGGGCTAATGATAGTTTTTATGTATATAGATTTAATGATGTTTCACTATCTTATGAATTATTAACTAAAACTATAAATACAGAATTCATAGACACTGGTTTAATAAATGGTAATAATTATTGCTATAAAATTCTAGCTTTTGGGCATTATTCTGCACCTGGCTTTGTAACCCCATTAGAGAATTGGTCACAAGAGCTATGTGCTGTACCGATAGATATAGAGCCACCATGCTCCCCTATTTTGCATGTAACTCCTGATTGCAATTCCCTTTCTAATATTTTAATTTGGCAAAATGTGATCACTTATTGTGATGCTAATGATTTGAGTCATTATCAAGTTTTTTATTCTCCTACAATACTTGATGATTTTACTCTATTAGCAAATACTACTGATACATCATATATTCATACTTTAGCTAGCACTGTAGCTGGCTGCTATTATGTGGTTGCTGTAGATACTAATAATAATGCTTCTTTGCCATCTTTGAAAATTTGTTCTGATATAAATAGCTGCGATTTATATTCATTGCCAAACGTATTTACTCCTGATGGTGATGGTTATAATGATTTGTTTCAACCTTTTCCTTATGATTTTGTCGAAAAAATACATTTGTTAGTTTATAATAGATGGGGAAATTTAGTTTTCGAAACGCAGGATCCAGATATTAATTGGGATGGAACAAATATGAATTCTGGGCGTCCAGTACCCGATGGAGTATATTATTATCTTTGTGAAGTTTACGAATGGAGATTAGAAGGTCTCACTTCTCGTTTATTAAATGGCTCTATAACTATTATTAGACATTAAAAAAAAATTTGAAATAGGCGTTTAGATAATAAAGTTTTCTAAATATTTCTTTATTTAAAGAATAACTTTAAAATTTATTCTATGTTCGAATTAATACCGCATTGGTGAATTAGTTGCAAATTTTATACTCGCTGCCTTCGATATGATAAAAGGTCAGAACCGCAGATTCCCAGATGACTTAAATGATGTGCTATGATTTTAAAAAACAAGTAAGAATAATTGTTTAATGTAGCTATTTGTGTTCATTTGTGGAAAATAATTATAATTTTAACATAGTTGAATGTAGTTTAACATAGTTTAAAATAGTTATTTGTGGATATTTGTGTGCATTTGTGGAATATAATTTAAGTTTAACATAGTTTAAACATCTTGCTTAAACCTTTAAACCCTTAAACCATCAACTTTTCAACTAATCAACTTTTCAGCTCCTAAACCAATCACCCAGTCACCCCTTCACCTCGTCACTAGTCTCCCCAGTCTCCTCATCATCTAATTATTTATACTAACACATCTAATTAAATAATATTTATCAATCCTTAAAACTTATTCTTAATTTTTTTAATATCTTTGTAAAGCTAAAAATTATTTATGGAAATATTAAATTATTATATTGATTATATCAAAAAAAATTTAGCTGAGATAGATTTAAATAAAGAGCCACAAACCTTGTATGAGCCTATTAGATATGGTATAGAATGTGGTGGTAAAAGATTTCGTCCAGCATTGATTTTGTTTCTATGTGATATGTACGGTGGTAACATCGATGATGCAGTGCCACCAGCATTAGGCATAGAATTATTTCATAATTTCACCTTGTTTCATGATGATATTATGGACAAAGCACAAATGAGACGTGGTAGAAAAACAGTAGTAGCTAAATATGGACTCAATAAAGCATTACTAGCTGGAGATACTTTATTTGCTATAGCCTATAGCATGGTCAATAAAACTAAAGAAAAATATTTAGTTCGTATACTGGATGAGTTTACTAACACAGCTACTAAAGTATGTGAGGGACAGCAATTAGATATGGATTATGAAGATAAAATAGATGTTTCTATTAATGATTATGAAAAAATGATTTACCTGAAAACTGCTGTTTTAATTGCTAACTCTATGAAAATAGGAGCCATCATAGGTAATTGTCCTAAAGCAGACGAAATGACAATATATGATATAGGCATACATCTGGGTTTAGCTTTTCAATTGCAAGATGATTATTTTGATTGTTTTGCTGATGAAAATGTTTTTGGTAAAAAAATTGGTGGTGATATTTTGGATGCTAAAAAAACTTTTTTGTATATTACTGCATATCAATCTATTAATGATGAAAATGAAAAACAAAATTTTTATGATTTATATAATGATAAAAATATAAATAGTGATGATAAAATAAATAAAGTACTCGATATATACAAAAAACTAAATATAGATAAAAAAACAGAAGAACAAATCAATTATCATATAATGAAAGCCCAAAATAATATAGATTTATTATCTCTAGATAAAGAAAAAAAATCATTATTTACAAATGTTATAAATATAATAGCCAATAGAAGTAAATAATTAATTGAATTAAGCGTTTAGATATAAAGTTTATTTTTTAAATTTTTATATTCGCTGGCTTCGATACAGGCATTAATGCTTTACTCAGCCAGCGAAAAAAACATACCGATGGTGGCTGAGTTGTATCGAAGTTTGAAGAGTTTTATAGGGTTAATATCTATAATAGTGTTAACTTTGCACCAAAAATTAAAAATGAATTTAAAGGTTAAGAGAAAAGATGCTGTTATATACCCTGATATTAATCGGGTATTTGCACGCTTTTTTTTCAATGGCGAAGAGCGTGCCGAGATGTTGATAAAAAATATTCTCGCCATGCCGGAATCTCAGGTTCAAGTAATGCTCATGCAGACTCTTCGTGAGTTTTCTAAACGTCACCGCAGTATTACCGGTATTTTTAAAAGAAATTTTGAAAAGGTAAAACACATTTTCGACAGGGTACATACCGGTAAAAATATTTCCGAAATCAGAAAATTACTTATTGGAGCCTATTTTACAATGGAATACACAATTGAGTCGGCAGCCCTTTTTAATCCTTCTATCGTGGAAGATATCGACCAAAGCGGTTTGCAGAAAGGCGAAGTTAGGGTTATTTTGAGTCTTCGCGCAACCGGTGAAGGACATATTTCTTCGTTGGTCTTTCGCAATGCCATCATCGATACCAATAATAACGTGATTGTAGAAGAACCGGCAAGTCATATAGGGACCGCTGAAGTAATCAAAGATAAATTATATGAGAAAAGAAGATTTATCAGCAAATTGAGAGACATGGAAGTTTCCGAAGAGTTGTATAGCCTCGTGTTAAAACAGCTTCCAGATAAATTTACTTACGACCAGCTTTTTAGAGTCGTTAATGAAGTTTTAAAAAGCAACAATTTAACGATGGAAAAGCAAAAAGTTATGGAAGAATTTCTTTGGCTTGCCGAATCGTATACCGAGATACGATTTTCATTGGATACAGATTTGAGCGAGCGTGCGATTTTCCCTATTTCGGAATATGAAAAAAACGGTATCGAAGATGCGCGCTTTGTGAAATTCATGAAAGATGACGGTAGTTTCACTTATTATGCCACATACACAGCTTATGATGGTTACCATATTCTTCCGAAACTGATCGAGACCAAAGATTTTTATTCTTTTCGAATTATGCCTTTGCATGGCAAATATGCCGTGGATAAAAATTTAGCATTATTTCCACGTAAGATCAACGGAAAATATGTCATGGTCAGCCGCATTGACGGGATAAACAATTACATTATGTTTTCTGATAATCTTCTAGTATGGTCTGAAGCTAAAATTTTGCAGGAGCCACATTATCCTTGGGAATTGGTACAGATAGGCAATGGTGGCTCGCCTATTGAAACCGACAGAGGTTGGCTGCTAATTACACACGGTGTAGGTCCGGTGAGGAAATATTGTCTAGGAGCATGTTTGCTCGATTTAGACGACCCCTCTAAGGTTATCGGACACACCAAAGAGCCGTTGCTCATGCCGGCCAAAGACGAACGCGCAGGATATGTGCCCAATGTGGTTTATTCTTGTGGGAGCTACGTTCATAACGGCGAACTGATAATCCCTTATGCCATAAGTGATTATGCTACTACTTTTGCTAGCATTGATCTAAATGATTTGCTAGATGAGATAATGAGTTAATCGTCAACCCCTGATGTAAAACCTGAAAGGGCTGATATTTTATTTGGACGCAACGGTCATAAATCTTATTTTTTAATTATCTTTCGATAAACTTTCAAATAATCGTCCACCATTTTTTCTTTACTGAAATTTTCTTCTGCCCATTGTCTGCAACAAGAACGATCAATTTGACGTATCAGTGGAATTTTTTCAACTGCTGCGTCGATGGTATTTACCAAAAATCCGGTTTTCCCCTCGCAGATGAGTTCGCTCATCGACCCTTTGTTAAAAGCAATCACAGGCGTTCCGCAAAACATGGCTTCGGCAACACTTAGTCCGAAAGGTTCGTTGAAATTGATGGGGTGGAGTAAGGCATACGCATTTCCCAGCAATTCGTCGCGTTTTTCCGGTCCTACACTTCCTACGTAAACAATATCATCATTGTTAAAATAAGGAGCTACTTTCTCGTCAAAATACGCCTTGTCCTGAATGATTCCGGCGATGATGAGTTCCATCTTGGCTTTTAGAGCAATTTGAATCGCCTCCCATGTCCCCTTGTCGTGATGTATTCGTCCGAAATAAAGCAAATAATCACCCGGCTTTTCCCGAAGAGTGAAAAGACTTTTGTCGATCCCGTTGTACACGGTAGCGATATAATCGAGCTCAGGGCTTCGGTCGGCATTGCTGATCGAGACGTAATTATTCCACGGATTGTATCTTTTATAAACGGGAATGATTTTGGGCGACGAAAAACCATGTATGGTGGTCACCATTGGTGTTTTTATCAATCGCGAATAGGTGAGGGGCAGAAAATCGAAGTGGTTGTGAATGAGGTCAAATTCGGAAGCTTTTTCCATCAGATAACCAATATGCAGACATTCGGCAACCTTCGGATCAATTTCTTTATCCTCCTCGTATCCTCTTTCGATGATTCCGTCGAGTTTTCCTTTCGTGATTGAATCCTTGGTTGCAAAAAGGGTCACGTCTACCCCTCTTTCAACCAGCCCTTCGGTAATATTGGAAGCTACTTGTTCCCACGGACCGTAGTGACGAGGCGGTGTGCGCCATGCCACAGGTGATAATATGGCTATTTTCATTTTCACAAGGGTTTTCGGCTAT
>JAPXMM010000030.1:0-21330 GCA_033809015.1 Bacteroidales bacterium | reverse complement strand
TTATGAATATTTCTGATTTACAACCAGGCATGTATTTAGTTTCTCTCAATTCTCAAGGATCTAGATTAATTAAAAAATTAGTTATTGAATAAAAGAAAATCTAATATTAAATAAGAAAGCCAGAATTAAAAAATTCTGGCTTTTTTATTATATCAATTTTACAAGCTAAATAGCTGAAATATACATCATTTCATGTGATATTTGGAGAAATTCTTTCTCAAAAAACGTTTACTGCGCGCTGAACGTAGAATGGTGCCACCTCTTTGGATGATATTACTAATATCATCAATATGTATATTAAAAATATTATCCTCTATAAGGCCGTGATATCCTTCATATATATTATAAACATTCCTACCATTGTAAATCGCAGTAGGTACTACTGCTCTTATAGCAGTAGTCATACCAGGAACATCCCCTCCTGATGTCAATATACTTATATGCTTCATTTTAACAAGAATTCCAAATCTTCTTTTCTCATAATTCTTTCGCAATAATAGCATCTAAATTTCACCTCATCTAGATCATTTTGTACAATAAATTTAATTGTATTATTTTCATATATTAAATTAAAACTTATTTTTGCATAAAATTTAATTAGTTTTTTTAAAGTTTAGTAAATGAGTTTGGTTTTATTTATAGTAAATCCTATAGCTGGTAGAAGGAATAAATTTCTTGTGATTAGAGAAATTAAGCACTTCTGTGCCAAAAATAATATTGATTATGAGATTTTTTATACTACAGGCAATAGAACAGATTCTTATGAATATATAAAAAAACAATTTGATAAAGATTTAAAAGTAGTGGTAGCTGTCGGTGGAGATGGTACCATTAATGAAGTAGCTAAAGCTATAGTAAATACTGATGTTCCTTTGTTAATTATTCCCAAAGGTAGTGGTAATGGTATGGCTAGACATTTGAAAGTACTATTACCGACTAAAGATATTTTGCAAGCTTTGATAAATGGACGAATAATAAATTACGATGTAGGTTATTTAAATGAACAAATATTCTTATGTAATGCTGGCTTTGGCTTTGATGCTTATTTAGCTAATTATTATTCTCATCATACTATGCGAAAATTTTTACCATATATTTTTGCTGGCATTAAAGCTTTAATTAGTTACAAACCGCATCGTTACACTCTAAAACTACAGGTAGAGAGTAGTAATGTTATATTTATCCCATTTTTACTCACTTTTGCTAATATTAATCAATATGGTTATGGTATTACTATTAATCCTAAAGCTAGAACAGATGACGGTAAACTCGATGTAGCTATTCTCAGACCTTTTAAATGGTACAATGTCCCTCATATAGTTTTTCTATTCCTAAGAAAAAGATTAGACAAATCTAAATTTCTTACTATTATTAGAATTTCTTCATGTAATTTAGAATCTCGTACTAAAGAATTTTACCACATAGATGGTGAGCCTTTTGAGAGTATAGATACAGCGTTTAATATAAGAGTGGAACAAGGAGCTTTGCGTTGTTTATTACCCCCAAAATCTAATTATATTTAAATTTTTTTGTAATTTTGTTATTATTAAGCTTTTATGAAAAAAAATGAATTCTCTACTGATAATAAAAAATTTACTTTAGGTGATTTATTACAAGATAAAGGGTTTACAACTAGTGAAGAAGAAATTATTAATAATGCTGATGAGTCTGCAGATGAAACAATTGATTATAATGCTAAAATACGTGTTATCTATCAGAAAAAAGGCAGAGGAAATAATCCAGTAACTATTATTGATGGCTTAGAGCTCAGTGGTGATGATATCAAATCATTAGCTAAAGAATTGAAACAAAAATTAGCCGTGGGTGGATCTGTAGAAAATAGCGAAATCATACTTCAAGGCGACCAAGTAGAGAAAACTATTAATGTGCTTAAATCAATGGGATACCGAAACGTTAAAAAAGGATAATTGAATTCAATAAAATATTATGAAAAAGTTTATTTTTAGTATGATTTTTTTGATATTATGCATATGTTTATGCAATTGTGGTAATATTAGTGACAGAGATAAAAGTGAAATCAAAGAAAATATGCAGCAGATAGATACCGATACTACTAATACTAGTGCTATAAAGTCTGCAGAGGAATTTTTTTCTGATACTTTAAATAAGGACAGTTTAAAATAAAGATAAATTTCTAAAAAATTGTGAAAATAAAATTAAATCCTATCACAGATAAATTACCTCATAGACACTCTAAGGTATTTTTACCACCTGAGAGTTTAGTGTATACAGGGCTACTACATGAAGAAATAAAGATTGATGTCATTCAATATGACAATGACAGCTTTACAGAAAATTTAATAACTAATGTAGATGATTTGAAACAATTTGATTTCAAAGATAAAACCACTTGGATACAGATTTATGGATTGCACGATGAATCAGTTGTTAAAAAAATTGGAAATTTATTTAATATTCATAATTTAGTTTTAGAGGATGTGTTAAATATTTATCAACGTCCAAAACTCGAAGATTATGATGATTATTTATTTTTAGTAGTTAAAACTTTTTTTACCAATGATGAAAACGTAGATATATCGTATAGGCAGATTAGTTGCATATTGAGTGATAATATTTTAATTAGTTTTTTAGAAAAACAAACTAATTTTTTTGACCCCATTAAAGAAAATATTAAAAATAATCGCAGTAATATTAGAACAAAAAAGCCAGATTTTTTATTATATAATTTTTTAGATTTAATCATAGATAGCTACTTTATAATTTTACAAGAAATAGAGGAAAAGTTAGCAAATATAGAAGACAATTTATTAGAGGTAAATAATAATGAGCTAACTAACCAATTACATAAATTGAGGACTAATATTTCGATGCTACATAGATATATATTTCCAATTGTGGAAATCACAAAAAATATTGAAACCTCTAATTCAAAATTTGTACACAATACAGCTTTCTATTACAGAGATCTATATGATCATAGCTATAGAATAGTAGAAAGTTTAGAAAACTATCGTGAGATGACATTTAATTTATTACAAATTTATCTATCCGAAGTCAGTACACGTATGAATGAGATTATGAAAATGCTAACTATTATTGCCACTATTTTTATTCCACTTACTTTCATAGTGGGAGTATATGGGATGAATTTCAAATATATGCCAGAGCTAGAGTACAGATATGGTTATTTTATTGTGTGGGGAGTTATGATAGTGATTGCTATTTTGCTAATATTTTATTTTAAGCGAAAAAAATGGTTATAAAATTTTTTTATGTAGTAATCTTTCATTTTCTAAAAAAGCATCTAAATAGTCTCCTTTCTCTACCTTGCCTATCCCTTTTGGTGTACCTGTAAAGATCACATCACCAGTTTTCAATGTAATAAATTGTGATATATAACTTATTATATAATCAAAGAAAAATATCATATCTCCACTGCAGCCACTTTGCACTAAGACATCATTTTTTTGCAAAGAAAAATGTATATTTCTCAAATCTGCAAAATGAGTAATCGGAATGAATTTCCCCATAGGAGCAGAAAAATCAAAAGCTTTGGATATTTCCCATGGCAACCCTTGCTCAATACATTTACGTTGTATATCTCTTGCTGTGAAATCTATGCCTACAGTTATGCCATTGATGAAATCTAACGCGTATTTTGGGGGAATAGTTTTTCCCACTTTTCCTATTTTGATAACTAATTCTACTTCATAATGTATTTCATCAGAAAAATCAGGTAAAAAAAATGGTTGATTATTTTTGCATAAAGCATTCTCTTGTTTCATAAAAAATATTGGCTCTTTAGGAATGTCATTGTTTAGTTCAGATATATGGTCTATGTAATTTCTGCCGATACATATTATTTTCATACTTAAAAAATTTTAGCTAAAGTAAATATTTTTAAATAAAAATTATAAAATAAGTGTTTCGTGAATAAAAAAAGATTAATTAAAATGCCAAAAAAATTTGGATGTCTAAAAGATATTTAAATGTTATGAATTAAATATGTTAATGACATCAAATCACTGTACCGCTCCCATGCACGCCTATCCGACGCCGCCAAATTCAGTATCCTCCCCGTATCTTCTATTATCTTCTCCGCCAGATACTTTCCCTTCACTACAAACCACATTATGTAGTTTGTTAAATACTTTGTCGCAACCCCACGAAATTTGTAATAAATCCAGCCAACAAAGTCAGTTATTTTCTTGTGAACATTTGATAAACTATATATTCCTCGCTTCATCTTGTTTTTATTAGTAATTTCTTTATGTTTTATGTGCTCTGCTGTTACCGTCTTAAAAGCTTTTTTATTGTTGCCACATACCACTGAATCATTGGATATTCTATATTTTAGAAAATCTGATATGTGATCGGCTTGCACTCTTTCATCTTCTAATTTTTTGAACAAAATATTTCCACTTCTGTCTGTAGCAGCTATTACAGCTACTTTTGTTGGCTTTTTTTTTTTTAATTTTTTCATCTCTTTCTTGTCTCGTTTCTTTTTGCCTTTCTCGGAATAATTCATCAGAAGCTCCTCTAACTCAACTACTCCAAAGAAATTAACATTATCTTCAAATGACTGCATAGCACACAATATTCTGTGTCGCCAAAAGAAACTTGTTTGCAAACAAATACCTACATTTCTGGCACATTCTCTCAATGTCATTCCTGCAGACATACATTTTATGTATTCTAACATTTTGTTTTTTTCATGAACACGATACATAAAGGTGCCAGTGGTAACTCTGAATTGTCTGCCACAGTTTTTGCAACGATAGTTTTGAACTCCACTTTGCAAACCATTTTTAATAACATGACTGCTATTACAATCTGGACACAGTAGACCTGTAGACATGGCTTTAATGTCTTGATAATCGACTACATCTTTGCCTTCCTCTATCATTTCATTATAGAGATTATCGTAGAACTCGCGTGTACCTTCTTTAGTAAGGGTAAATACTTTCGTTGGATCTTCAAATATCTTATTCATATATATATAATTTTTACAAATATACAAACTTTTTATAGTTTATATACTTGAATTATCAAAACATTTAAATATTCTCTGATACCCCATACATCTTTCACCAATTATTAAGATCTCTAATAAATATTACCTTATTTCAAAAGCAAAATTTATATTATATAGCAATAATTAACTAAATATATATCTAAATAATTATATAAAATATATTAATTATTAAAAAATAATATTAATTTTGTATATAAAACTATATTTTAAAAATATAGGATAATTAAGTATTAATATTAAAAACAAAAATTATGAAAAAATTATTGTTAGTTTTTATTTCAATGTTTACTTTTTTGATTTTGCAGGGGCAGGTAGCAAATAAAGAAAGTAATAATTACAGTGAAGATATAGCTGTAATAAAAAAATCTATTAATGTTATTCAAAAGCAGGTCAAAGATCAGCAACTAATTATTTCTAAACAAAATATTAAAATCGATAGCTTGAATAATATTGTGAACAATTTGAAAACAGAAATAAAAGAAAGTAGCTCTTATCAGGTGGCTTTTAATAAATTATTAAATGATCTCAATCAACGTATTATTAATGTGAATAATGCACTTGCGGAAAGAAAAATATATGCTATCATTGCTTTTGCTATCGCTATTTTAGTAGTATTGTTGATTTTTTATTTTTCGAGAAAAAATTTTTTAAAAATTAAAAATTCTATTAATGAAAAAGAGAATGAGCTAAATGAAAAAATAACAAAAACAAATGAAAAATTAACTGATGATATAAGCAAAAATAGCAATTTAATTCTTGATAATTATAATGAATTAATAAGTAAATTAGTAAAAATGCAAAATGAATTAGAAACTAAAATGAGTAATTTGCAAGCTTATATTGATGAAAAAAATCAGACATTAAATATAGAATTTAATGACAAATTATCTCTAGCTATTAGTAATTTTAATTTAGATAGAGAAGAATTAAAAGAAAACTTAAATAATTTGAGTACTTCGATAAGTAACGAAATAAATTTTTTAAAATCTTCCATAAATGTAATTAATAATAATATAGATAATCAAAGGAATAATTTAACTATATTAGATAACAAATTAGTAAAATTTAGCTCAGATATAGATAAAAAAATTTCAATAATACAAGATAAGATTAATGATAGTTACAATGAATTGAACGAAAAGATAATAGAAATAATAAAAAACTTTGATGAAAAAACTGACAAAGGAAAATAAATAGGTATTATTTTTTTTTGATATAATTTTGTAATTATATTTAAATAATTTATTAATTTAGCAAAAAAGTAAATTTATGAAGAAAATAATATTATTATTGTCTATCAGCTTATTGTTTTTAGCTTCTTGCAAAAAGAATGTCGCTCCTATTGTTATCAAGAAAAATGTTACTTATCAGGTTACTACTAATGCTAGTAGAGTTCATTTAAGTTATTATAATGAGAGTGGCGCTTTAGTAGAGTCAGATCTGATGAGCACTAAATGGAAATATGATTTCAAGGCTACTCCTAATACATATTTATATATTGGTGCTAAAAATCTAACAGAGAGTGGATCGATTACTGTAGAGATACTAGTTAATGATAAAGTGAAATTTAGCAATTCTACAGTTTTGCCATATGGAGCTGTTAATTGTAGTGGATTTTTAAATTAATTTTATTTTTTTAGTTCTATATTTTTCACTTCTATATTTGCTATAGTACCATTTGGAGTATTTCTTTTTATTTCAAATTGTCCATTTAATTGATATTTTATTAAGCTATCTACTAAAGAGAGACCTAATGTTTTGCTAAACTCTCTATTTATAGACTCTTTTATTCCTATTCCATTATCTATAATTTTTGCTCTTAAATTATCATCATTTTTTTCTATATCTATGTATATAGTAGGATTTTGCCAATTTTGGGGAAAAGCATGTATAATGCTATTAAATATAAGTTCTACATAAGAAAGCATAAATGGTATAGCTACATCTACGTGCATAATTATCTGATCTGGTAAATTTAAATTTAATATAATTTTATCATTATAATCTTGTATCAGTTGCTTAGCTTCTTTTATTAATAGTGGCTTAATGTCGGCAATGTTGCTATTGTTTGCAAAATACATTTCATTTTGTATATAAGATAAAAGAGAGACTTTATTGTATAAATCTTTTAATACATATATCGCATTTGTATTTTTCAAATTGATATTTTTTTGTAGATTAAGCTTAATCATAGACAATATCAACTGTAAATTATTTTTTGTACGATGATGTATTTCTTTTATTAAATTTTCTTTTTCATTAATATTTTGCAAAAGGTTTTTTTCGAACATTTTTTGCTCTTCTATATTATGTAGAAGCACTACAGCCATATATTTAGAATTTTTATAATTATATCTACACGAAAAAACAGCTTCATATAGTTGATGGGTTCCCGTTTTATTTATCAATGTGATTTCATTTTTTTCGCATTTGAGATTTCTAATTTTTTTGAAATTTAAAAGTAAGTCATATGAAGGTGTTGGAGTAAATATAGAAATATTTTTATTTAATAATTCCTGCTCATCGTATTTGAGATGTTTATAAAATTTAGGATTTGCATATAGTAGAATTCCTTGCTCATCATAAATGAATAATGGCTCTTGGATATTATCTATAATATCATTAAAATTCAGGTTTATTTCATTTAATTCTTTATTAATTTGTATTTTTTCTGTAATGTCAGTAATGAAAATCAAAACTCTTTTTTCGTTAGAATGTGGAAACTGTATCATAGTAGCTTGGAAATCATAATCACTGGTTTTATTATTTCTGTTTATTGAAATTAATTTATAAAATTTGTTATCATTGTTTAAAATGTCTACAAGCTCATTAAAATCAATAATGTCATTAAAATTTTTTGCTTTTAATAAATTATGACATTTATCCTCAGCATCTCCTAAAATATATTGTCTAGATAAAGCATTACATAGTATTATTTCTCCATTGACTTTAGCATATATCACACCTATTAAATCATTATTTATTAAATTTAATAATTCTATGTTTCTATTTTCTAATTCTTGTTTATAATTTATTATATCTGAAATATCCATCAATGAACCAATGATTGTTTCATGCCTTGTGGTGAGGTTAGACGAAATATCATTCTCTATTATCATTTTTGTATTTGTCAAGCAATAGATTATTTGACCATTTTTGTCTTTTAGCTTGAGTAATTGATTTTTTAATTGCTGCTTTTCTCTCAATTCTTGTATATATTCATCTCTTTCTTGGGCAGAATAAAAAAGCATTACAGATGGCATACCTAATAGTTCATCTCTACTATATCCTGTATAATTATATACTGAAGGAGAAATTTCGGTAATTACATTATCTGTTATCTCATAATAAACACTTTGTATATTTTCTAATATATTTTTATATTTATTTAATGCTTCATTATGTAAATTTTGTGCCTTATAATTATTATTTTCTAAACATATTATATGAAATTTAATATTATATGTAGTATTTTCATAAATATTTATAAAAGCAATAGTGTTTTTATTATCATGCAATAATAATTTGTCATTTAAGTTTTCTACAGCTAACTGTTTTACTTTAATATTTAAATATTCATCAAATGAAAATCTAGCTTGGTATAAATTCTCATAAGAAGATAAATAATTAGGAATATCTAAATAATTAGCTGCAAAAGGATCTGCTACTAAAAGATGATTATTATTGTCTGATATTAAGAGTAAAATTTTTTCAATAAATTCTTGTGAATTATCATTATAGGCTTGTTGTAAAGTAATTTTAGTGTTATTTATAATATAAAAGAGTTGATTAATAAAATCAATAATATTTTTAGGTATAATATGCTCAGTACAAATAATAATATCACTTTTAACATTTAAATGTAAATAATAAAAATAATTATAGCTATGCGGTAGAGAAAAATCATCACTATTAATAAAATTAATATCTACTTTTTTTATTAAATCATTTTCATTTGTGTCATTTATCGAAAAATTATAATTTTTAGAGCTTAAATTAATGAAAGAATTTTGCCAAATGGCATTTACATAAAAATTATTATCTAAAATTTTACCATATATGATAGCATACTTATCTTTAGGTAAAATATTACTAAAAAAAGTATTAACCACCAGAGGTGTAGCAGCATCTAGAATAAAATAACTCAGATAATTAATTGCTACGTAGAGTTTATCCAAAAAATCGACATCTTTGAGAGTATCCAATAAATAATAGTCGTCTTCCATATATTATTATTTTTATAATTTTGCAAAACAAATTTTTCTAATGTCATTAATTTTAAAAAATGCTAATCTATTTTCATATAAATTTAATGAAATTTGGGTAGGAAATATATTAATCGATAAAAATGCTAATAAAAAGGTATTATATTCAAAAGAAATTGGTGATTTGCTCGACAAAACTAATGAACCTGATATAATAGATTGTAATGGATTACTAATAATGCCAGCATATTTCAATGCTCATTTTCATTCTCAGAAATATTTTGCAGAGTTAATAGCTACAGAAGAAAATAAAGTAGGGATAGAAAAGCCAGATGATATTTATGCTCCATTAGAAAAAATATGGGATGCAGAATTATTAGAAGCTGCAGCCTTGTATAGTGCTATAAGATTATTAAAAAATGGTACTACCCAAGTGATAGATATGCTCTATGGACCATCTATGATATCTTTTGATAATTTAAAACTTATCTATGATACTTACAATAGAGTAGGGGTGAATGTGATACCAGTCGTGGCTATAACAGATAAATATGGTTTTGGTACAGCAGATAATTTATTAGACGTTACAGAGAAATGGTTAAAATCTCAAAAAGGATTTATTGGATTAGATCATTTATTTAATGTAGGTACTGGAACATTGACAGAGGTAAAAAGATTAGTAGAAAAATTTAAATGCGGTATTTACGGTCATTTAGCAGAATATGCATTTGATCAGGCTCATTCTATAGAGAAATATAAAATGTCTGTAGTCGAAAGATTAGATTCATTAGGACTAATAAGCAATTCTAAAAATATTTTCGCTGGTTGCCTACAGGTTACCAATGATGATGTAGTAATATTAAATAAAAATAATAATAATGTTGTAGAATTATATGAAAGTAGTCAATGGGAAAATAAAGGATATTTTAGCTCAGAAGGATTACCATTAATTATGCTAGGAACAGATGGCATGCATAGTGATATGTGGCAAACTATGAAAAATACTTATTATTTTAATACTGAATATGATAAAATTTCTATTAAAGAGGCTATAAATAGATTATATCAACCACATAAATATTTTACAAAATTTTTTCCATCAATATATGATCCTACTTCATTCATTATTTATAATTGCCCAATGATTAATTGCATTAATGAAGGATTAAAACCTATGCAATTATTGCAAATCATAGATAATAAAAACATAAAATATGTTATATCTCAAGGCGAAATAGTTTGTAAAGATGATAAATTAATAAAAATAAAAGAAGAAGATGCTTCATATATAATAAATAAACAATACAAAAATTTGAAATCTCATCAAAAAAATAAATAAAATTAGTTTATTAGATTAGTGGAATATATGAGAACATTAAAAATGTTTCCTATCTATTTGCTATTAAGCAGTTTAAACAATCATATATTTATTGTTTAAAATAAGTAATGATATTTAATCAATAATATTTATATATTCTAAATCAATATTGATGTATATTTTATAGGAATATTTATTAAAAATTAAATTTATAATTATTTTTTTTTAATCTACAATTAGAAAAGTATAAATAGTAATTTATTTAAATTAAAATATCATTACTTATTTTAAACATATATAAAATTAAAGTTCACACTACAGAAATGATTTGATAAAACATATGTTTTATTTGGACAATTAATTAATTGTCCAATGCAGTATTAATTCGAGCTAAAAATTAATTTTGAAATTATTCATTATCACTTAAAATTTTTAGCAAAATTTATTATCTAAACGTCTATTTAAATTATTTCTTATCAATTTTCATCTAATCCATCCCAGTATTCCACTGCTTTTCTTAAGTGAGGAATAACAATAGTTCCACCCACTAAGTTAGCTATAGACAGAGCTTCCATTAATTTTTTAGTTGATATTTTTAACTCATAACATTGTTCTAAATGATATTTTACACATTCATCACAGCGCAGTACTAATGATGTGCATAGTCCAATAAGTTCTTTAGTTTCTCTATCTAAAGCTCCATCAATGTATGCTTGTTTGTCTAAGCTAAAAATTCTATTGATAACTAAATTATTTTTTTCGAATATTTTATCATCTAATTTTTTTCTAATTTCTCTTGCTGATTTTATTTTTATATTCATAATTGGTGTTATAATTTGTTTGTTGTCCATGTTTCATAATGAAATATCAAACCATTCTCTTCATGATTGCTTGAATGTTCGATTTTTTGCCAATTTTTAATTATATTTTTGTAATCTGGTAAAAAAGTATCACAATCAAATATACTGTGAATAATCGTCAGATATAGTTTAGAAGTAAATGGGAAAGCTTGTTTAAAAATTGTAGCTCCTCCAATAATGAAATATTCTTCATCTTTTTGTAAATTATCAGATAAATTTTGCCAAGATGGATATGTAATTAAATTATTTTGATTTAGATTTAATGATTTCGATAATACAATATTCAGTCTGCCTGGAAGTGGTTTTTTAGGTAGTGATAGATAAGTATTTTTGCCCATAACTATTGGATGACTCATTGTAATTTCTTTAAATCTTTTGAGATCTGATGATAAATGCCATGGCATGTCATTATTTTTACCAATGCATAGATTAAGGTCATGAGCTACAATTATTGACCAGTGATAAGTAGATAATTTATTTATTAATTCTTCTGTTAATTCTTCCATACCAATAATTATGATTAAACAATTAAATTTGCAATATGTATTAATTACATAAACTTACTCCTTTACTCCATCCATATTTAGTCCCATTTTTTCAAAAGGTTACCTTTTTATGTATTCTTTTCCTCACCTCATCTCCACGTCACTCAGTCTCCACAGTCATTTAGTTATTAAATATCCCAGTTTCTCCGTCATCTCGTCTCCCAGTCACCTCGTCTCCCTCTCATCTCATCACCTTATCTCACAGTCTTCTCGGCATCCTCAATCATTTTGTCATCAAGTCACCCAATCTCCCAGTCACCTCGTCTCCCTATCACCTCATCTCCCAGTCTCCCTGTCTCCTTCTCACAATCACACTGCTACGTCAGCTTTAATAGAAGGATGAGCCTGATAATTGAGTATCTCTATATCTTCAAATTTGAAATCATCAATATTTTTAACATTAGGATTTAGTTTTAGTTGTGGTAAAGCAAAAGGTTCTCGAGATAATTGTAGTTTGGCTTGTTGAATATGATTTAGATACAGATGTACATCACCAAAAGTATGAATAAACTCGCCTACTTGCAGTCCTGTCACTTGTGCTATCATATGAGTAAGTAGTGCATATGAAGCTATATTAAAAGGTACACCCAAAAAAACATCCGCACTACGTTGATATAATTGACAAGAAAGTTTATTATTAGCTACGTAAAATTGGAATAAAACATGGCAAGGTGGCAATTTCATCTCAGAGATTTCAGCTACATTCCAAGCACTCACTATTAAGCGTCTACTATTAGGATTTTTAATTATTTCATTAATGACCCATGATAGTTGATCTATAACTTTACCATCTTTCCCTTCCCATCTACGCCATTGTTTACCATATATTGGACCTAAATCTCCATTCTCGTCTGCCCATTCATCCCAAATAGATACATTATTATCATGTAGAAATTTAATATTTGTATCGCCGTGTATGAACCATAATAGTTCATAAATTATGCTTCTTAAATGCAATTTTTTAGTAGTTACTAATGGAAAACCATTTTGAAGATCAAAACGCATTTGATAGCCAAAGACACTCCTCGTGCCGACTCCCGTGCGATCATTTTTTTCTATTCCATTATCTAAAATATATTGTAGTAAATCTAAATATTGTTTCATGCTATGAGATTATTATACATGTACATTTTCGAAATCTGCTGGATTATGTTTATGTTTAAAAAATATTGCAAAAGCAATAGCGACTATTAATGCATAAATAGCGAAACTTAACCAGGTTTGATGCCACATTATTTCTCCATTTGTTACAAAAAATTTCTCTATAACTAATCCACTTAGTAAACTACCTGTCAAGGAACCTAGTCCGTTTGTCATAAGCATAAATAATCCTTGGGAGCTGGCGCGTATAGCAGGTTGCACTTGAGTTTCTACGAATAGCGAACCAGAAATATTGAAAAAATCAAAAGCCATACCATAAACTATACAAGACAAAATAATCATCCACAATCTATCTGTGGGATTGCCATAAGCAAATAATCCAAATCTCAATACCCATGCTACCATACTCATGAGCATTACATTTTTAATACCATATTTTTTCAAGAAAAATGGGATAGCAAGTATAAATAATGCTTCAGATATCTGAGATATAGACATTATAATTGCTGGATATTTTACTGCTAGAGAGTTAGCATATTCAGGTATTTTGGCAAAATCATGTATAAAAGTATCTCCATATGCATTAGTCAATTGTAATGAAACTCCTAGTAGAAATGAGAAAACGAAGAAAAGAGCCATTTTAGTATTTTTGAATAATTTAAATGCATCTAATCCAAGAGCTTCGGTTAAAGTTGCTTTTTTGCCTTTCCCTAGAGGAGGACATTTGGGTAAAGTAAATGAGTATAAAGCTAAAAATAAAGATGCTCCGGAAGCAATATAAAATTGTATTGGTGAAGTTTCTACTTGCAATAGGCTCACTGCCCATAGAGCTATTATGAAACCTATCGTTCCAAAAACCCTTATAGGTGGATATGTCTTTACCAAATCTAACTTTGCATTTTCTAGTGATGTATAGCTAATAGTGATAGCTAGCGAAATAGTAGGCATATAAAAGCACATATTAAGTAACATTACCCAGAAAAATACTATTGGACTATTAATAGAAGGTAAAATAAAAAGCAAAATAGCACCACAAAGATGAAATAAAGCATATAATTTTTCAGTATTCAACCATTTGTCAGCAATGATTCCAGCTATAGTAGGCATAAATAATGAAGCTATACCCATGGTAGAGAATACTAATCCAAATTCTGTAGGTGTCCATCCTTTGTATTGAAACCAGAATGCTCCTAACGTTAAAAGCCATGAACCCCAGATAAAAAATTGGAAAAAGTTCATGATAATTAATCTAAATCTTAACATATGTTTAGTTATTTTTGTTCCCTTCTTTTTATTTCATCTCTTATCAATGATGCTAATTCATATAGCTCGCCTTCTACACATTTATCTAATAATATTTTTAAATCTTCTATAGACAATATTTCTAATCTTTTTTTAATAAATTGAGGATCCAGATCTTTTAATTTTTCTAATGAAAAATCTTGAGTAACATCATAAGTATTTTCTTCTTCACTATCAGATTCATTTTTTTGTATCTCATATTTATTTTCAAAAATATTTCCTACCTCATCTAAAATATGTTCATAAACAAAAATCGGTATATTAGCTCTTAGAGCAATAGCTATACTATCTGAGGGACGTGCATCTATCCTTTTTAATTGGCCATTATATTCGATAACTAAATAGGCATAAAAAATACCTTCATCATATTTGTATATCAGAACTTCGACAATTCGTATATCTATTTCTTTAATTAATTGTATAAATAAATCGTGGGTCAAAGGACGAGGATAAGATATTTTTTCTAAAGCAATAGCAATAGATTGAGCTTCTGCCACACCTATCAACATTGGTAATGTGCGATTACCATATTTCTCTATCAATATAATTGCATAAGCATTTATAGACGGACTACTAGGCATTAGCCCACTAACTTCAAGCTCTATCTTTGACATTTATTATTTTTATGTTACAAAGATAATCAAAAAATTATAAAATAATTTAAAAAATTTTTGCTTAATTGAATTTTATAAATTTTTATAAAAAAATATTTTTTTTAAACAGGCATTAGACAATAATTTTTTATAAATATCTTTTGTATTAATAGTATAAATTTAAAATTAAATCCTGTTTAAAACATTTATACAATTGAGATATGTTATTTGATAATTTTTTGATAATAGCTAAAATGTAATAAGCTTAAAATAATATTTTAAAATAAATAATACTCTAAAGTAATATCATTATTACTGAGATTTAGACAGTAATAATGATATTACTTTTTAAATGTTTAAAATAAGTAATGATATATGATTTTTTAAAAATAGCATTTAATACCTTTATAATTATTTATTATAAAGAAATTATATTAAAATTAATTTTTTAAATATTATTTCTATTAATCATTCATAAATTCGTCTATTGAATATAATATAAATATTTAATAAATATCATTACTTATTTTAAACAAAAAATATATGATTCCCTAAATTGCTTAATTACAAACAGATAGAAATTTTTTTATGTTTTTTATAAATTTAACCTTTGATTAATGCAATTCTTTAAATAATTTACTTTATTTCCCAATAAAACAATTATCAAAGCACAACAATTTAATAAAAATTAAATCTAACCCTTATTAAATATCAAATTATTGATAGTAAATACAAATTAATAATTTAATTATTTATACTAATGCTATTTTCTATAATTTTGTTTTTATATTAATTTTGCAAACTAATAAAATTGATATGAAACTTATTGATATTAATAAATCTAATGGTATAGCAATCATCATTGGTGCATCTAGTGGTATAGGAGAATCTTTTGCTATAGAATTAGCTGCCATGAAGCATGATATTACATTAGTAGCTCGTAGACCAGATAAATTAGAACAATTAGCAAAAGATCTTAGGGAAAAGTATGAAATTAATGTAAATGTAATTATTGCTGACCTATCAACTGAACAAGGCATAGAAATCGTGGAAAATTACATTAAAAAAACTCATAGTTTAGATTTATTAATTAATTGTGCTGGATTTGGCTTGCGTGGCGATTTTCATAATTTGAATAAGGATCAAATTTCTCAGATCATAGATGTACATGTGAAATCATCTACACGATTTTGCAGAGCAGCAATACCAGTAATGCAAGATAGAGGTTATGGTTATATAATAAATGTTTCTTCTTTAGCTGCTTTTTTCCCATTTAAAGGTAGTGCTATCTATGTAGCTACTAAGATTTATTTAATCTATTTATCTAAAGCTATACAAAAAGAGGTTAGAAAGCATAATATTAAAATTCAAGCTTTATGTCCAGGTTTTACCAATACTGGTTTTCACTATACAGAAGCTTTTAAATATTTTGATCGTTCTACTGTACCAAAACACCTGTGGATGCAACCTGATATTGTAGCTAAAAAGTCTCTAAAAGCTTTGAAAAATAAAAAAGTTGTTTATATTCCTGGATTTAAAAATAAAGTTATGGCTGTGCTAACTCAGATTGGTAATCTTTTTGCTCCCTAATCATCCATAATAGTATGAAAGTAATTATTGCATTTATTACTAGTACTTCCCAACCGACATAAAATTGAAAATTAGTTTTTAAAATTTTCATAATAGAAAAAGAGCATAAAGGACTAAATAATACCACTTGCCATATACTGCCACCATCTATATTCTCCTTTGTTAATATGCCAAAAGCAAATAAACCTAATAGTGGTCCATAGGTATATCCTGCAATAGTAAATAATGTATCTAGAATAGCTGTATTATTTACTGCATAAAAAATCATTATTAAAATGAACATTCCTACCGATACGCCCCATTGTATTAGCATTCGATATTTTTTAAGTTTTTTATTAGATTTTATCTTTTGTGGTAGATCTAATAAATCTATAGTAATAGAAGTAGTAAGTGCGGTGAGAGCTGCATCTGTGCCTGAGAAAGATGCAGCTATCATTCCAATGAAAAATATTATCCCTACTATTTGATTCATATAATAAAATGAAATAGTTGGAAATAAATAATCAGAGGTTTGTAAAGCACCTACATTTACATAGTCTGCATATAAATATAAAGAGCCACCGAGTATGAGAAATATGAAATCTACTATTGCTAAAATTATGCTAAAAACCATCATGTTTTTTTGAGAATTTTTTAGTGTAGAAATGGATAAATTTTTTTGCATCATTTCTTGATCTAAACCTGTCATAGAGATAGTTATAAACATGCCACTGATTAGTAGTTTAGCCCAAAAGTTTTTAGAAGCTGGATTACTATCAATTATATAAAAATAACTACTATTAAAAATATTGTCTAAGAGCCCATTCACATCTGTATTCATAAATTGAGCTATAAAATATATTGTTAATATCAGAGAAGCTATCATAAACGTTGTCTGAATAGTATCTGTCCACACTATCGTTTTCACACCACCTACTAGAGTATATCCATGAATTATAAGTAAAAAAATTATTGTACTTAACCAAAATGGTATCCCAAAATTACTTAATACAAATGTTTGCAAAATTACTATCACTATAAACATTCTCAGTGATGCGCCTAAAGATCTAGAAATGATAAATAGCCATGCTCCAGACTTTTGTGCTTGAATGCTAAATCTGTTTTTTAAATATTCATATATAGATGTTACGTTATTTTTGTAATATGTAGGTAATAATACAAAAGCTATAACTATATAACCTAAAATATATCCTAAAACAACCATAAAATATGTAAATCCAGTCGTACCGACTAACCCAGGAACTGATACAAAAGTTACTCCAGTGAGAGATGTACCTATCATTCCATAAGCTACTAAATACCAGGGTGCTTTTCTATTAGATAAAAAATATGATTCATTATTTGCCTTTCTAGATGTCAGATATGCTGCTAAAAATAATACAAAAATGTAAACAATGAAAATTAATAGTAAAAGAGTAGAGTTCATTTTTTTGGCAAAAGTAAAAAAAGCAAAATAAATACAAAAAATTTTTTATTGTTATAATAGTTAAAATTTTATTTAAAAGCTTCAAATATAAAATATATTAGGAGTTTTATAAAAGAAAATTGGGGAACAAAACTTATTTGTCCCCCAATTCTAAAAAAAATTAATATTTATGAAGCAAATTTAGTTTTTAATAATCACCGCTCCCTTTAAGAGATATAGGCATATGAAGCATTACAATATCTTCATCTTCATTTTCATTTTCTTCTGCCGGTGTTATTACTATAGCTGTATTAGGTTGATTCATAAGGATGTTAATATTATCACAATCTAAATGTTGTAGCATTTCCATAAAAGTTTTACTATTAAAGGAAATATCCATATCATCACCTTCGTAGGTACATTGTAGTTTTTCTATACCTTCATTAGCATACTCTTCGTCATTACCAGTGAGGGTGATTTCTTGGCCTTCTATATGCATTTTTACTTGATTAGTAGCTTTATCAGTAAAGACACTAACACGTTTCAATGCAGCAATGAAATCCTCTTTACCAATTAAAAGTTTATTTTCGAAACTCGGTGGTATCACTCTATCATAATCTGGGAATACACCTTCGAGTAATTTGCAAGAAATAATAATGTTATCAAACTCAAAAGATACATTTGTTTCATTAAATTTAATAGATACGTCTGTGTCTTTGTCTAATAAATTTCTAAGTATTTGAAGTGGTTTTCTTTTGGAAACAAAATTAAAATTGTCATCTGTATCTATATTAAACCTCCTATAACGAACTAATCTATGGCTATCGGTAGAAACCACATTTAGCATATTATCTTTAAAATCAAAATTAATACCAGTAAGTATTTGTCTATAATCTACTGGAGCAGCACAAAACAAAGTGTATTCAATAGATGTAGATAAAATACTACTATTTAGTACTATGCTTGTAGCATCAGATATTTGAGGCATTGTAGGATAATTGCCAGCATCCATTCCTACCATACGATATACACCATTACCTGCAGAGATAGTAATTTGATAATTATTTTCACCAGTAGTATCTAAATTAAAAGCAATGGGTATTGACGGTACATTTTTTAAATAATCTTGTAATAATTTTGATGGTATTACTAACTCTCCTTCGCCATCACTTTCAATAAGACTTATAGTAATGCTGGCTCTCGTATCACCGTCTGTTGCTGTTATTGTCAGATTATTGTTATTTACAGAAAATAAGAAATTTTCTAAAATTTTCACTACATTATTAGCAATAGGAATACTACTAACACTATTAATTGCTTTACTTAATTCAGCATTTGAGACAATAAATTTCATATTATTATATTTTGACTTCAAAATTACATTAAAAATTTATATTGGTAAAAAAATATTTTTAGTATTTTTTAAATTGTGGTTTAATGATTATTTATAATTAAAGAAATGTAATGATTTTTATTAATTTGAATGAAGAATATATAATTAAACAAAACAATATGAAGAAGAATTAACAGTTCTCAAATCATTTAAAGGTATAAATACTATTTCTGCCATTGGTATATTACTTGAAATAGGCTCAATAGAACGTTTTAAAAATGTAAAAGCTATATGTTGCTATTTTGGTGTACAATCAAAATTTAAACAAAGTGGAAATAAAACCAGTGGTGTTCATATGAGCAAAAAAAGAAAGGAGCTCGACTCGTCCCAATGTGCATCAAAGGCACAAACCACGGGATCAAAGAACTCCTTTATTATATAGTTTTTAAAATAGATATATTTAATTATTTTTATAATTTTGAACGAAATAACTTTGATGGTGGCTGAGTAGAGCGAAGCTCGTATCGAAGCCACACAAAGAAATGATCAAAGACAAATCTCCGCTGGAGAAATGCAGTATTAATTCTAGCTGATAATTGATTGTTGAGTTATTCTATTAATAAAAAAATATTTGTGAAACTTTATTATCTAAACACCTATTTCAATCAAAAAGTTTATTTCCAATAAAATTCCCTATTTTTATTATCAAAAGTAAAATGGATGAAATTTTATTTTTTTTTGAGATAATTCTATAGAAGGCATAGGTGTTTTAATATATTTTAAAGGATATAAAAGGTATTTCCACTTTCCTAGTTTAGTTTTATTAATGAGCTTCCACCAATCTATATCTATAGATAAATAAAATTGTCTATAAGGTACTAAGTCGGGTATTATGATGTCTTGCTCATAAGAATTCCCATAAATCATTGCCTCTGCTCCATATCCGAATGATAACATTAAAAAATCAGGTAAATAATTGTAAATTTTGTTAAATGGCATAGATATCCAATAAGTTTGTCCATTATAATCTTTCAATATTTGTTGTCCAAAATTATTTCCTAATAATTCTGGCCTTTGATTAGCCCATTTTGTTTGATGAAAAGAAAATTTTAATTGTACATCATCATGTAAAAAAGTAGCTGCCATTATACCTGCTACATCTAATAATAAATCACTAAAAGAAAAACCCCATCCTTCACTAAATCCATCCATAACTTCTACACTAGCCAGATATGTGAATGTTATAATAGGTGTGGCAATTCTGCTCTGAGTACAATTTTTTAATAAGTCATTATTCAAATTTGTCAAAGTATATGCGGAGAAAAAATGTCCTACCTTGTCCATAGCAAACCATTCTCTGCTATCATCAAAAAAATGAAATTTCCCTGTATTATATTGATAATACCAGCTATAATAAGTATATACGCTTATACCTGCATAGGTGCTACTTAGAAGTGTAATAGATCTATTTTTGCAATCATCTTCATTTATATTTGATTGTGAAAGCAAAAATTTATTATTTGCAAACAAAAAAAGAAGAAGAAGTATTATTTTTTTAAAATTGTGGAACATCATCATTAATATATGCAAAGATAATAAAGTTAAAAAAAATTATATTTATTTTATTTTATCATAGATAATCTTTCCTAAACAACAATTTTTTAAACATATAAAAATAGCTATTGCTCCTTTATCTACTCTGAAAAAATACTACAACTAGTTTCTATGAAACTTTAACATTATAATGATTAGCTTTATTAAAAATTAAGAAATTAATATACATAATAATTTTGAAATATTGATATATATATAGTAAGAGTTGGAAAAGGGTGAAGGGGTTGGATAATATACCTTTATGTTAAACTTTCCCTATGCTTTAATTTCAACCTAACATACACATACCACGCTTCCCAGTCTGACGCTGCTAAATTCAACATCCTACCTATATCTTCTATCACTCTGTTCAATAAATATTTGTGCTTCACCACGTACCACATTATGTAGCTCTGCAAATACTTCGTAGCCACTCCTCTAAATGTACCATTTATCCATCCAGCAAAA
>JAPXMM010000029.1:0-21332 GCA_033809015.1 Bacteroidales bacterium | reverse complement strand
AGCTATTACTGATGCATTCACCGTAATATTTTAGTTATTACTTATACATTTAAATCGAAAAACTATTTATTAACAAATGTTCTAATTTGTTTTATTCAAATATTTAGTAGTAATTGTATCTGATTTTAAAAAATTTTCTATATTACCTTGGAAAATTAGGTAGCCACCTTGGTCGCCACCTTCTGGACCAAGCTCTATGATCCAATCTGCTCGCTTGATTAATTCTATATTATGCTCAATATAGCATATAGTATGGCCTTTGAGTATTAGCTCTTTTAAACTATTGAATAGCATGTCTACATCATAGTAATGCAAGCCAGTAGTAGGTTCATCAAAGATAAATAAGGTTTTATCCATTTTATTACCAGCACCTATGTAACTTGCTAGTTTCAGCCTTTGCGCTTCCCCGCCAGACAAAGTATCAGTAGATTGTCCCATTTTCAGATATCCCAGTCCTACTTTTCTTAGCAGTTCTAACCCGTTCATGGTCTGAGTAATCAAAGATTCTATTTTTTTATTTTTAGCAAAACTATATTGTGCCTTGAAAAAATTATAAGCATCATCTATAGTCATATCTAGAATATCATAAATATTTTTTTGACCAAATGTTACCTCCAGCACATCGTCTTTAAATCTTTTGCCATGGCAATCTTCGCAAGGAATTTTGACATCAGCCATAAATTGCATTTCTATAATTATGTATCCATCGCCTTTGCAGGTTTCACAACGCCCACCTTCAGTATTAAAAGAAAAAGTGCTTGGCTTGTAACCTCTTTGAATGGCTAAAGGCATTAGACTGTATAACTCTCTAATATAATCAAATATCTTTAAATAAGTTATTGGATTTGACCTGGTAGAACGGGAGATTGGAGATTGATCTATCAGAACTACATTTTTAATTGATCTAAATTCGCCACTTAATTTTGTGGTTTCATTATCTGGATGCTTTAAAAAATTATTAAACTCTTCATATAATTCATCTACAATCAAGGTAGATTTACCTGATCCACTGACACCTACGACAGCAGTTATTTCATTTATTGGTATTTTGATACTAATGTCTTTCAAATTATTTTTATTAGCACCTATGAATTCTATAAAATGATTGTTGGGTCCTAAAAAAGAAAATTTATTTTTAGGAGCTATCTCTTGTGAAGGATTATTCAAATATTTAGCAGTGTAACTATTAGAATTATTGTACAATTGCTCTAGTGGGCCAGAGAAAACTATTTCGCCACCTTCGCTACCAGCTTTAGGACCTAGATCCACTATCCAATCACAAGCTCTTATTATATCTGCATCATGCTCTACCACTATGATAGTATTACCCTCATCTCTAAGTTTTTTTAATATTTCAATCAATTTATGTGTATCACGTGGATGCAGTCCTACAGTAGGCTCATCGAGTACATATAAAGTATCTGTCATCGTAGAGCCAAGTGCTCTACTCAAATATACTCTTTGTATTTCTCCACCAGATAATGTATTCATCCCTCTATTTAGCGTCACATATGGCAATCCCACTTCTATCAGATAATCTATTCTAGTATTTAATTCTTTCAAAATATATTTTACTTGCTCTAGCTCTATATCAGTAAATTGCCATGATTCTATGATGTTTTGCATTTGATCGATTTGCATCATTAATAAATCTGGTAAAGAATATCCATAAACTTTTACATATTGAGTTTCTTTTCTTAATCTAGTTCCTTTGCAAGA
Organism: Bacteroidales bacterium; assembly: GCA_033809015.1. Taxonomy (GTDB): domain Bacteria; phylum Bacteroidota; class Bacteroidia; order Bacteroidales; family DTU049; genus DTU049. The sequence continues at coordinate 19,613 of JAPXMM010000029.1, read as the reverse complement.
TCTACAAATTGTTTTGTCTCTATATCTAGAAAGCATCACACGATATTGTATTTTGTATGTATTCTCTTCTAGCATTTTAAAAAACCTGTTGATACCTTCTAAATCATCGCGTCCATTCCATAAAAGATCTTTTTCTTCTTCTGTGAGGTCTTTATATGGCTTATGAATAGGGAAATTATATTTTTTAGAATATGCGATAAAATATTTCTGCCACTCACTCATCTTTTCGCCACGCCATGGAGCCACTACCCCTTCATAAACAGATAAATTAGGATCTGGTATTACTAAATGCTCTGCTACATCTACTACTGTACCATAGCCCTCACATACAGGGCAAGCACCATATGGTGATGTATAACTGAAAAAATTAACATCTGGAATAGTGAAACGCATGCCATCTAATTCGAATTTATTAGAAAACTCTACCCATTTTCTCTCTTCACCGCTCAAAATAACGATATATATTTTGCCATCACCCTCAAAAAAAGCTGATTGTATGCTATCCTTTAGTCTAAATGAGAAATCTTCATCATCAGTTTTAGTGAGTCTATCAACTAATAAAAATAAATTATAAGGATTTATTTTAGACAATTTCTTATTATCATCAAGTACATCTCTGATGAGATAAATATTATTGTCTGATAATATTCTACTATATCCATTTATATGCCATAGCTCCAGCTGCTCATTCACATCTCTGCCATCTATCTCTATATATGGAGCTACTATAAAAAATCTACTTTTATCTGGAAAAGACATTACATATGATACTACATCTTCTACTTTGTAATGTTTCACTTCTCTGCCAGAGATAGGACTATATGTTTTGCCGATTCTAGTGTACAAGATTTTGAGATAATCATATATCTCTGTAATAGTACCCACAGTGGAGCGTGGATTCACATTAGCAGAGAATTGTCTAATAGCTATAGCTGGTGAGAGACCAGTGATCTTATCTACATCTGGTTTCATTATTTTGCCTAAGAACTGTCTAGCATATGCACTGAGGCTCTCTACATATTTCCTTTGTCCCTCTGCATATATTGTATCGAAGGCTAATGAAGTTTTGCCAGAGCCTGATAAACCAGTTACAACGGTGATCTTACGTTTAGGGATGCTCAAAGTGATATTTTTGAGATTATTGGATCTAGCACCTTCTATCAATATTTCTTTATAGTTGAAATCTTTCATCATTTTGCAAAAATAGAATTTATTATATAAAATTAAGCAAAAAAATTATTATAAAAAATCTTTAATAGTGATTTTTTTTATTGCAATAAACATTATGAAAATAAAAATTTCATAGACTTTTAACCTTGAAAATAATAACTAATAAATTAATTCTCAGATATAGTAAATAAGCCTGTTTGAGAATAATCAACTAATGAAATACATTGTAGAGTATAATAATTATAAGCTCCTAAATATTATTTTGTAGTTTTATCAAATCATTTCTCAATTATACTCTTCAAAAAAAATTCACTTCTTGTGCATTTACCATAATTAATTATCAATTAATTTCCTATTTAAATTCGGTAACTTTTTTGAAATTTTGTTATATAATTTTAAATATTTTAAATTTGCATAAAATAATTTTTTATTTGTACCTTATCATATTACATAACTTAACAATTAAATTGTGATTTATAGAATAATTAATATTTTAAATAAAGAATTTAGAAACTAATATAATAAAATATGACAAAAGAACAAGAACGCGAAGAACTCCACCGCACTATTTGGCAGATTGCCAACGATTTGCGAGGCAGTGTTGACGGGTGGGATTTCAAATCGTACGTGCTGGGTATGTTATTCTATCGGTTTATCTCAGAGAATCTCACTTTATATCTCAATAAAGAGGAGCAACGCTCAGGCAATATTAATTTCAATTATGCTGAAATTTCCGACGAAGAGGCTGAATATGGCAGAGATGACACAGTGAAGGAAAAGGGATTTTTTATCCTACCCTCTGATCTATTTGTCAATGTGCGAAAAAAGGCCAAAGAAGACCCCAATCTCAATGAAACTCTCGGACGTGTATTTAAAAATATTGAAAATTCGGCAAAGGGAACCGACAGCGAAGATGATTTGAAAGGATTGTTTGACGATATTGATGTCAATAGCAATAAGCTGGGAGCCACTGTTGCAAAACGCAACGAGCTTTTGAGGAAAATTATGGATGCTATCGGCGAGTTGAAATTGGGCGATTATCAGGACAATACCATTGATACATTTGGCGACGCATACGAATATCTGATGACCATGTATGCAAGTAATGCTGGTAAATCGGGTGGTGAATTTTTCACTCCGCAAGAAGTTTCTGAGCTGCTTGCTAAAATTACAGTTGTAGGCAAAAAAGAAGTAAACAAGGTGTACGACCCTTGTTGTGGTTCTGGTTCGCTATTACTCAAATTTGCGAAAGTGTTGGGTAAAGAGAACGTAAGAAAGGGTTTCTTCGGACAAGAAATCAACCTCACCACTTACAACCTTTGTCGCATCAACATGTTTTTGCACGATATCGGATACGAAAAATTCGACATAGCCCACGGCGACACGCTTACCGATCCCAAACACTGGGACGACGAGCCTTTCGACGCTATTGTTTCTAATCCGCCCTACTCCATACATTGGGAAGGCAAATCAAATCCGCTTTTGATTAACGATCCGCGGTTTTCACCTGCAGGGGTACTTGCTCCGAAAAGTAAAGCCGACCTCGCTTTTACCATGCACATGCTTTCGTGGCTTTCAGCTTCGGGAACGGCAGCCATTGTCGAATTTCCAGGAGTGCTCTACAGAGGCGGTGCTGAGCAAAAAATACGCAAATATCTCATCGACAATAATTTCATCGACACTGTCATCCAACTACCGCCAGATTTGTTCTTTGGTACATCTATTGCTACTTGCATTATTGTGCTCAAAAGGAGTAAAAATGACAATGCCATCCTATTTATAGATGCTTCGGCTGAATTTGTGCGTGGCGGCAACAAAAACAAACTTTCCGAAGAAAACCGTAATAGAATCCTCCAAGCATTCATCGAGAGGAAGGATATACCACATTTTGCCCGCCTCGTACTAAACGAAGACATTGCCGAAAACGATTATAACATTGCCGTGAGCAGCTTTGTAGAACAGAAAAACACTACCGAGGCTGTGGACATCGAAAAACTAAATGCTCAAATAGCAGAAATCGTCATACGCCAAAATAAATTACGCACTGCCATAGACGAAATAGTGGCAGACCTGCAAGGAGGTGATGAATGATAGGATACATGTATATATTGAAATGTGCTGATGGTAGCTACTACACTGGCAGTACTACAGATCTAGAACGTAGGTTGGCACAGCACCAATGCGGTGAAAGTGCCAATCATACTAAAAATCGTCTCCCAGTGAAATTGATTTATTATGAAAAATTTCCTAGAATAGACCAAGCCTTCTATCGCGAAAAACAAGTGCAAGGCTGGTGCAGAAAGAAAAAAGAAGCTCTTATCAATGGCTGCCCTGAGCTGCTACCACAATTGGCAGTGGCATATAGGGATAGAGACGGTGGTTTCGAGTGCCTCAACCACCGTCAAGTTATAGATGTGGTGTCTGAGGCTCTCGAAGACACCACATCTGAGGCTCTCGAAGACACCACATCTGAAACAATGCAGCAATGAATAAAATAGAACAACTCATACAAAAGTATTGTCCCGATGGAGTGGAATTTAAGAAATTGGGTGAATTAGGTGTATTTTATGGAGGACTTAATGGTAAAAGTAAAAACGACTTTTATGGTGGCAATGCTAAGTTTGTAACCTACATGAATGTTTTTTCAAATATCGCAGTAAATACAAATATTGATACTTTTGTTAAAATTGACGAAAATGAAAATCAGAACAAAATTGAACTTGGGGATGTATTATTTACTGGTTCATCTGAAACTCCCGATGAGTGTGGAATGTCTTCTGTTCTAACAGAGATGATTACAGAACCTTTATATTTAAATAGTTTTTGTTTTGGTTTCCGATTACATGATAAAAAAATGTTTTTGCCAGATTTTCTAAAATATCTTTTCCGTGACAGTAGTATTAGAAAGCAAATTGGACAAACTGCAAGCGGAGTAACAAGATTTAATGTTTCAAAAAAAAGGTTTGCAAAAATCATCATTCCTCTCCCTCCGCTTCCTGTGCAACAAGAGATTGTAAATATTCTAGATAAATTCACAGAATTGGAAGCAGAATTGGAAGCAGAATTGGAAGCACGTAAAAAACAATATGAGTACTATAGAAATAGACTTTTGACACCAGTCGAGGTGGTTTCGAGAGCCTCAACCACCTCGAGTCATCAGATACGGTGTCTGAGGCTCTCGAAGACACCGTATCTGAGGCTCTCGAAGACACCGTTATCCAAGTGGCTCATGAATGGCGTCGAAGTAGAATGGAAAAAACTGGGTGAAGTGTGCGAATTTGTAAGAGGAGTTACTTATTCAAAAAAAGAAGAAAGTTCTACAAATAAAGGATATAAAATATTAAGAGCAAACAATATTACATTATCCACCAACAGTTTAAATTTTAATGATATTAAAATAATTTCAGAAAATGTAAAAATAAAAGATAATCAAAAATTAAAAAAAGGAGACATTCTTATTTGTATTGCAAGCGGAAGCAAAGAGCATATAGGTAAAGTTGCTTTTATTTACGAAGATTTGGATTTTTATTTTGGAGGATTCATGGCTGTTATCAGGACACAAGATGGTTTAATTAGCAGATTTTTATTCCATCTATTAGTTGGTCAAGATTTCTCAAAATATTTAAATAATGCTTTAAATACAACAACAATTAATAATTTAAATTCTTCTATTTTTAATAATTTTAAAATTCCTATTCCCCCACTTTCGGAGCAGGAGCGTATCGTAGCAATATTAGATAAATTCGATGCATTAGTAAATGACCTATCAGAAGGGTTGCCTGCCGAGATAGCCGCACGTAAAAAACAATACGAGTACTATCGCAATAAATTACTTAGTTTCAAACCCAAAAAACAATGATTAATGAATTATTATTAATTTAACAATAAAAAATATTCATATGCAATACAATATAATTTCAGAAAATGGTGAAAACACAGTGGTAGCTGAATATAAGCCAGAGTATAGCAAAGAAAATAACTATCAGAGCGAGGCAGAGCTCGAGCGAGCCTTTATCAAGCAGCTCCAAGAGCAGGCATATGAATATTTACCCATTAAAAATGAAAACGATTTGATTATAAACCTCAGAAAACAATTAGAAAAATTGAATAATTATAGTTTTTCAGATAATGAATGGGACGATTTTTTCAAAAAAATAATTGCTAATGAAAAATTTTCTATAGTAGAAAAAACTAAATTAATACAGGAAGACCACATACAATTGCTAAAATGTGATAATGGCACTATTAAAAATATTTATTTGCTAGATAAAGAAAATATTCACAATAATTGTCTGCAGGTAATTAATCAATATGAGGAAGATAAAGGACAGCGTGCTAATCGTTATGATGTTACAATTTTAGTAAATGGATTGCCGCTAGTACATGTAGAGCTCAAAAGGCGTGGGGTAGAACTAAGGGAGGCATTCAACCAGATTAATCGTTACAGTCGTGAATCATTCTGGGCTGGCACTGGATTATTCGAATATGTACAGATTTTTGTGATATCTAATGGCACATTCACGAAATATTATAGCAATACCACACGCTATCAGCATATAAAAAATGCACAAGCATATAACCAATACACTTCTAAAGTACAAGAAACAAGTAACAGCTTTGAATTTACATCATGGTGGGCAGATGCTAATAATAAGCCTATAACAGATTTGATGGATTTTTGTAGTACTTTTTTCATCAAACATACTCTGCTAAATTTGCTGACTAAATATTGCATTTTCACAACAGATGAACTATTATTAGTTATGCGACCTTACCAGATCGCAGCTACAGAAAATATTATAAACAAAATCATCATTTCGAATAATTATAAAACCTACGGTACAGCAGATGCCGGAGGATATATATGGCACACCACAGGAAGTGGTAAAACCCTTACATCATTCAAAGCTGCACAGTTGGCTAGCAAACTGCCATTCATCGAGAAAGTACTTTTTGTAGTAGATAGAAAAGATCTAGACTATCAAACTATGAAAGAATATGATAAATTCCAAAAAGGTGCTGCCAATAGTAACTCTAGTACTGCTATTCTAAAAAAACAACTCGAAGATCCAAACTCTCGCATCATTATCACCACTATTCAAAAACTTTCTATCCTCATAAAGCAATACAAATCGAATAGACTTACTCAAAAAGACTCATCTCTCAATAGTATTTTTGATAAACACGTAGTTATCATTTTCGACGAGTGCCACCGTTCGCAGTTTGGCGAGATGCACACAGCTATTACTAAAACATTCAAAAAATATCATCTCTTTGGCTTCACAGGTACACCCATTTTCACAATTAATTCCAATCAAAATAATAAAGTTAATCTACAAACAACAGAACAAGCTTTTGGCAAAAAACTACACTCATATAATATCGTAGATGCTATTAGAGACAAAAATGTTTTGCCTTTTCGCGTAGAATATCTCAGTACAATAAAAGAAAAAGAATATATCGCTAATGAAAAAATATGGGATATTGATAGAGAAAAAGCTCTAGCAGCACCAGAACGCATTAGTAGAATTGTACAATACATCATAGAACATTTTGACCAACAAACCAAAAGAAATAGCTATTATCAACTAAAAGAGCGTCGATTAGCTGGATTCAATTCTATCTTAGCTGTAGCTTCTATACCATTAGCTATGAAATACTATGCTGAATTTAAAAAGCAATTAGACCTTTTACCTAGTGATAAAAAACTAAAAATAGCTATGATATACAGTTTTGGAGTTAATGAAGATGTAAATGAGCTAAATGGGCTAATAGAGGATGAATCAATAGATAATACTAACTCTCTAGATCAAAGCTCAAGAGATTTCCTAGATAGTGCTATTCAGGATTACAACGAGATGTTTTCGACTAATTTTGATACATCAGCAGCTAAATTTCAAAACTATTATAAAGATATCTCTCAGCGTGTGAAAAATCGCGAAGTAGATATACTCATCGTCGTCAACATGTTTCTCACTGGTTTTGATGCTACTACTCTAAATACATTGTGGGTAGATAAAAATTTAAGATTACATGGTCTTTTACAAGCTTTTTCTCGTACCAATCGCATTCTCAATTCTATAAAAACCTTTGGCAATATTATATGTTTTCGCAATTTAGAAAACGCAACCAATGAAAGTATTGCACTTTTTGGAGACAAAGAAGCAGGTGGAATTGTATTACTAAAAACTTTTAAAGATTACTACAATGGCTACAAAGATGAAGATAAGCAGATAAAAGGATATGCCGAGATGGTAGATAATTTGCAAAAGCAATTCCGTCCCGGCGAAAATATTGTTGGCGAAGAAAATCAAAAGGATTTTATCAAACTATTTGGTCAAATCCTAAAAACTAAAAACATACTTTCTACTTTTGATGAATTTAATGGTAAAGAAATACTATCAGAGAGAGATTTTCAAGATTATCAAAGTACATACTTAGACCTTTACAGTCAATATAGAGAAAAAGATAAAGGGCAAGCTGTGATTATCAATGATGATCTGATTTTTGAAATAGAGCTGATCAAACAAGTAGAAATAAATATCGATTATATCCTGGCATTAGTAGAGGAATATCACGAAAACAATTGCGCTGATAAAGAAATTAAAATAAAAATTAAAAAAGCTCTTAGCTCTTCTTTTGATTTAAGAGACAAAACAGACTTAATAGAAGACTTCATGAATACCTTGACACCCACATCTAATGTACTAGACGATTGGAATGTATTTGTTAATGCTAAAAAGATAGAAGAATTAAATAATATTATTCAAGAAGAGAATCTGAATAAAGAAGCAACTTTTACATATTTCAATAATGCTTTTCGCGATGGCTACTTACCTACTATAGGCACTGTACTTAATGATATATTACCTCCTATATCACGCTTTAATCCTACAGAAGAACGTACAAAAAAAAGAGAAATAGTGCTCGAAAAATTTAATAAATTTTTCAAATTTTATTGGAATATTGCAAATAACAAATTTGACGATTAATGTCAAATAATTTTCCCAGCGGAGATTTTTTTTGTTAAAAAGTAAATTATGACCTTTTTTAAAAACTGTAAAATTGATATTACGAATTAAATACATTCACTCTTAAAGTAATTTTTTAAAATCGCTTGCTATGAAACCATCTTGATCTTTGCTTTTGACCTCCTGAATAGCATAATAAATCAGAGCTCCAGTATTAGCATCGATGATAAATTTGAAACTATTAAGGCCAATTTTACCATTAGTTTTTATAGCAAAAGCTACAGCTGCTGTAGTATCACCATTTAATAGTGTTTTATATATATCTTCTTTGCTAGCTATTTTTACTTTTCCAGAATAAATCTTAGCAATTTTTTCTATACTATTTACATCCATTGCTAAATTATCTGAAGTAATATAAAGTGTTTTATTTGCAAGTAAGTTTTTATTTGTCTTAGCTAATTTATCCAAATCTACTACCTGAGACTGATTAGCCTGATATTTAATGTTATATTGAAAAAATCTAAGAATGCCAGGGATAAAATATAGATATTGCTCCTCTATCTCTTCGCTATCTGCATCTTTGGGAAGGTAAGCCAAAGGAGATGAACCTAAATCGGGCATGAAATTGAGATTACCAGATTTGGCACCCAGAGTGATGTTTAATATATCTAATGAAATGGTTTCTTTATTTTGAGTGAAAGCAGCTTCTGATATAAATATAAAAGAGTTTACTGGATTATTTTTTAGCTTTTCAAATTCTTCTGTACTGATAATTTTATATTTGGTTAATGTCCATACTTTAGTCATAGACTCATCTATCACATTATTGAAATCACTGAAAGGATTATCAGTCTTTACTACATAGGTAGTAGTAGATAGAAATTTTTTAAACTGTTCTGGAGTAGCTAATTTGATTTCTTGTGAACTTAAGCTCAAATAAATATAAATATTTATAAACAAAAATAAAAATAATTTTTTCATGATTTTTTAGATTATTATCACAAAATTACTAAAAAATAGTATTTCAATCAAATGCAATAAATTTATTAAAATAGGCATTCAGATAATAAATTTTGCTAATAATTTTTGTAATAATAGAATAACTCCAAAATTAACTCTTGACTCAAATTAAAACCGCATTTCACAAGCTAAGATTTTTCTTAAATTCTTTCTTTAAAAGACAGAATTTAATAAGAAAATTTTTATAAAAATAAATTATACTCTTAAGAAATATAGTTAATACTTTGAATGTATCGGGAGTTTTAAAATTTTTCAAAAAAGTTAATGAGTTGATAAGTTTAAAAGGATAAATAGGATATTACAATATTATTCAAAAAAAAGGGTTTATCACTAAAGATAAACCCTTTAAACTTATAAACTTAGATTAAAATAATATTAGAAAATTATCTGTGATAATTTCACATATCTATCATATCGCCATTTTGCTACTTTTTCTGCTTCATCGAAAAGTTCTTTAGCAGTTTGCGGATTAGATCTCATTAGAGATGAGAATCTAACCTCAGAAAGTAGAAAATCTTGGAATTGACTAAAATCTGGTTCTTTACTATCAATTTGGAAAGGTATTTTACCCTCATCAGCTAAACGCGGGTCGTAGCGATACAAGGTCCAGTAACCAGCTTTGACAGCACGTTCTTCTTGATTTTGAGATTGTCCCATTTCACCTTTTATACCATGAGCTATACAAGGAGCATAAGCAATTATGATGGATGGTCCAGGAAATTCCTCAGCTTCTCTCACTGCTTTTAGATATTGATTAATATTAGCTCCCATAGCTACCTGAGCGACATAAACATAACCATAAGAAATAGCCATCAATCCTAAATCTTTTTTTCTAATCTTTTTGCCAGAAGCAGCGAATTTTGCTATAGCACCGATAGGAGTAGATTTAGATGATTGACCACCAGTATTTGAATATACTTCTGTATCTAGTACTAAAATATTAATATCTTCGCCTGATGCTAGTACATGATCTAACCCACCATATCCTATATCATAAGCCCAGCCATCTCCACCGATACCCCATACACTCACTTTAATGAGATAATATTGATATTTTTTGATAAAATCAGCTATATCCTGAGGAGCATCAGATACCATTGATAAGAGTTTATCCGTTGCTAGTTCTGCATTTTGAGCATTATACATACCATCTATCCAATCTTGCATAGCATTTTTTAGTTCACTGCTAGCATTACTATCTGATATAAATTTTACAAAATTCTCTTTAATATATTCTCTGATTTTGCGAATACCACTGGCTATACCAAATCCATACTCAGCATTATCTTCAAATAAACTATTACCCCAAGCTATACCTCTACCATTGCGATTGGATATAGTATAAGGCATAGAAGGAGCACTAGCACCATAAATAGAAGAACAGCCTGTAGCATTAGCTATAACCATACGTTCACCAAAAAGTTGGGTTATTAACTTAATATAAGGAGTTTCGCCACATCCAGCACAAGCACCACTAAATTCAAATAATGGTTGAGCAAATTGACTACCTCTGACAGTTTTGTATTTATCTACTACTGTATCTTTGTAACCAACTTTTTGATCCATATATTTGAATCTATCATTTTCCTCTAGATGGCCTTGTAGTGGTTCCATTACCAAAGCTTTTTCTTTTGCTGGACACACATTTACACAAACTTCACAGCCAGTGCAGTCTAAAACACTTACTTGTAATGAATAATTGTATTCTTTAGTAGCGCCACTGCCTTTGATAGATTTGGTACCTGATGGAGCATTAGCTAATTCTTTATCTGTAAGTAAAAATGGACGAATTACAGCATGGGGGCAAGCATATGCACACTGATTACATTGTGTACAATTCTCTGGTATCCATACTGGGATTGTAACTGCTACACCACGTTTTTCGTATTTAGATGTCCCTGATGGGAAAGTACCATCTTCTCTTCCTTTAAATGTAGATACTGGCAGCTTGTCGCCTTCTTGAGCATTCATTACTCTCACTACTTGTGAAATAAATTCCGGAGCGTCATCCTGTTCATAATATATGGGGCTCTCATCAGGTAAATTCTTCCACTCTTCTGGTATTGGCACTTCGATATATTCAGTACCACGTTCTATAGCTTGATAGTTCATTTGTACTATTTTTTCGCCTTTTCTTCCAAAAGATTCTTCTACAGCTTTTCTCATTTCTTTAATAGCTAAATCGTAAGGAATGATATTAGCAATTTTAAAGAACGCAGATTGCATAATAGAATTTGTTCTATTCCCCAATCCTATTTCTCTAGCTATCTTAGTAGCATCAATCACATAAAATTTAATATTATTTACTGCTAAATATTTTTTAATAGAATTAGGAAGCTTTTCTTTAGTAGTTTCTACGTCCCAGATAGTATTTAATAGGAAAGTACCACCAGGTTTCAGTCCGCTGAGCATATCATATTTACCCAAATATGCAGGCACATGACAAGCGACGAAATCAGGTATAGTAACTAAATAAGGACTACGAATAGGTATATCTCCGAAACGTAAATGTGATACAGTAAATCCACCAGATTTCTTGGAATCATATGAAAAATAAGCTTGACAATATTTATTTGTAGTTTCTCCAATTATTTTAATTGAATTTTTATTAGCACCTACAGTACCATCAGAGCCTATACCATAGAATCTAGCAGAATAAATGCATTGATGAGCAATGTTTATTTCTTTTTCTAATGGTAGTGAAGTAAAATTGACATCATCTACGATACCAATAGTGAAGTGATCTTTGGGCTCTTTTTGTTTTAAATTATTATAAATAGCTAATATCTGAGATGGAGTAGTATCCTTGGAGCTAAGTCCATAACGTCCACTAAAAATTTCTGGAGCATTAGGTTTTCCATAAAAAATATTTTTAACATCTAAATAGAGAGGTTCTCCCATAGCACCAGGTTCTTTTGTCCTATCTATTACAGCTATACGTTTCACTGATTTTGGTAAAACATTTAATAAATATTTTTCGCTAAAAGGACGATAGAGGTGTACGTTTATGAGCCCCACTTTCTCGCCCATGTTCATTAAATAATCTACAGTATCTTTAATCGTATCAGCTACAGATCCCATAGAAATTATAATATTCTCTGCCTCTGGGTGACCATAGTAATCGAATGGATGATATTCTCTACCAGTCAATTTAGTAATTTCTTGCATATAATATTCTACTAAATCTGGTATTTTATCATAAAATGGTTGTGCTGCTTCACGAGCTTGGAAGAATATATCAGGATTTTGTGCAGTGCCGCGAATAACTGGATGATTTGGATTCAGAGCTCTACTGCGAAATTCTTCTATAGCTTTCCAATCTATAATGTTTACGAAATCTTCAGCTTCTAGTTCTTCGATTTTTTGTATTTCGTGAGATGTTCTAAATCCGTCAAAAAAATGCATGAAAGGCACTCTACCTTTGATAGCAGCTAGATGTGCTACAGGAGCTAAATCCATAATTTCTTGTACACTACTTGTAGCTAGCATAGCAAAACCAGTCATTCTAGTAGACATCACATCTGAATGGTCACCAAAAATAGATAGTGCATGTGCAGCTATTGTACGTGCAGACACATGAAATACTCCTGGTAACAGCTCACCAGCAATTTTATACATATTAGGTATCATCAATAATAAACCTTGGCTAGCGGTATATGTAGAGGTTAGAGCACCACTTTGTAAACTTCCATGTACAGCTCCAGCAGCTCCAGCTTCACTTTGCATTTCTATTACTTTCACAGTAGAACCAAAAATATTTTTCCTTCCTTCAGCAGCCCATTCATCTACATACTCTGCCATTGGTGATGATGGAGTGATAGGATAGATAGCAGCTACTTCACTAAATATATAACTGATATGAGCTGCCGCATGATTACCATCACAGGTAATAAATTTTTTATCTCTCTTCATTTTTATTTATTTTTTTGCGAAATTAATCATTATTGTTAATATTGTCAAACTAAAATAGAAAATATCATTTTTGTTGGCCTATTCTAAATTATATAACTTATTTTAAGATGATTTTTTATAATATTAAAGAGAATTATTATTTTTCTAAAAAATATAATTCAAAAAAATTTTTTTCATTTTAAAAAATATTTTTATCTTTGCAAAAATAAATAAGGGCGTCGTAGCTCAGGTGGTAGAGCAGAGGACTGAAAATCCTTGTGTCGGTGGTTCAATTCCACCCGATGCCATTACTAGGGGCAATTTATCATTGCCCCTTTATATTTTGTAAAAGTTTTTTATTTTATTAATTTGTAATTTTGTTCTCTTATAAAAAGGCCCCGTAGTTCAATGGATAGAACGGAAGTTTCCTAAACTTTAAATGCAGGTTCGATTCCTGCCGGGGTCATTTTATTTTTTGTAATTTTACAAAAATTTATTTTTATATAATTAAATTATGAATAATCATACAATATATATAGATTTTGGCAATACTAGTACTAAATTGCTTTTAGATAATGAAGATTTCTATTCTTTTCATTCAGACAATTCTTTATTTGAAAATATTGTAGATATTATCAATAAATATAATGTTAATAAAGGGCTGTATGCATCTGTGATTTTCCTCACTGCCGATTTAATTTCTTTTTTGCAAAATCATAATGTTATTTCTCTAAAACAAGCAAATTTAGATTTGCCATTTTCACTAGAATATGAGAGTATAGATACATTAGGAGAGGATAGAATAGCAGCTGCTGTAGGAGCATTTAGTTTAAATAATGATGAAACATTTTTAACTATTCAAATAGGTACTGCTATTACATATGATTACGTTATTAATAAAAAATATTTGGGTGGTGCTATTAGTCCTGGCTATGCTATTAGATATTTATCTTTACATAATTTTACACAAAAATTACCGTTATTAAAAGTAGAAAATACAAATTTCAATATAGACATGATAGGTAAAAATACTAAAGATAGTATACATTCAGGAGTTTATTGGGGAGTATTATATGAGTTGCAGGCTCGTATAGATGAATTTATAAATAAATATCAAAGTCCAGCTTATATAAGTACATCTTTTAAAAAATATTTGGATAAGAAATTAAAAAATTGCAATTTTGCAAATCAAAATTTAGCTCTTTTAGGACTAAAATATTTACTAAAATGAATTTTTTTATTAAAAATAGTTTATTTATTATAATATTTGTAATCTCTATTCCTTTTATAGAAGGGCAAAATAATTTTTACAACCCATACTCTAGATATGGAATTGGCGAGGTACAAGCTACTAATCATGCTATGATTTATGCTATTGGCATAGATGGTGGTTCATTTTATGATAAAAGTATAATAAATTATCTGAATCCAGCTACTTATGCTCTTTTCGACTCCTCATCTATTATTTTAAATATCGGAGCTAATGCTAATGGCAATGTGGTTAGCAATGCTCTGCAATCTTATTCTCAATGGGGCGGTGGACTTTCTATGATTAGCGGTGGCTTCAGAATTAATAAATTCCTTTCAGCAGCAATAGGCCTTGTACCTTTTTCTAATGTAGGTTATAAAATCATTGACTCTGTAGCTGAGTTTCCTACATCTTCATATCAAAATGTTTATTCTTCTTATGGTGGCATCAATCAAGCTTTTGCTGGCTTTGGAGTTAATATTACTAAAAATATTGCTTTAGGTGTAAATGTTAGTTATCTATTTGGTACTATTTATCAAAATAATTATACAGATTTTGACACTACATACTTTTTAGATAATAGCTTTACAAATACCACTTTTGTAAATGACATATATTTTAATACTGGACTTAGATTTATGATACCGATGGATAAATCTAATCTTTCTTTTAGCTTTTCATACGCACCACCTATGAAAATTAATGCCAATAGAACCATTAGATCTGAATTGATAACCTTTGGAGTTAATAACGATGCGAGTGTAGATACTATTAATGAGACAATTAATGATGGAGAATATTTATTCCCTTCTTTCTATAGTGCTAGCATCAGCTGGGATAATAAAAAAAATATTAAAATTTTCTTAAATTCTTATTTCGCTAATTGGGAAAATTTTAAAAATTTTGGTGAAACAGATAGTTTACAAAATAGCTTTGCTTTACAAACTGGTTTTTCTATTATTCCTAACCCTAATTCTTTTAAAAATATATTTGTTAGAAGCAATTATATCCTTAGCTTAAAGTATAATAAAACATATTTAAATCTCAGAAATACTTCTTTAGATGCATATACTATATCTGCTAGTATGATAATGCCATTCAGACCAGTTTTTAAATCTATTTCATCTATTGGTATTAATTTTGCATATACTTTTCAAGGAACTAAAAAAAATAATTTATTAACTGTAAATAATTTTAATATTGGAATATCTATACAATTAAAAGAAGGATTTTATGAAAAGAAAAGATATGATTAAAAATGAAATTTTAAAAAAAATAAAAATATGAAAAAGTTAGTTTTTATTTTAGTAATGTTAATATGTCTAGGTGGGATAAATGCCCAAGACACAATTATTAGTTTTCCAAAACCATGCAGTATAAAAGGACCTAAATGGGGTAAAGATAGCGTAAAAGCTGTGCAGAGTTATTCTATTTTTAGAGAAAATATGAAACAATGGAATGCTAATAAACAAAGAACAGAATTATTAGATTATTCTATAGAAAGTTGGAGATTCTTATTCAATCATGCTCCTTTAGCTAGTCCTTATATTTATATTGATGGACAAGATTTATTAGAGTATTTAATTAAGAAAAATGAAGCCAACCCAGAACTAAAGCAAAAATATATAGATACTCTAATGATGATTTTCGATAAAAGAATAGAAGCTTTTGGTTGTGAATCTCACTCTACTGATGGATTTGTTTTAGGTAGAAAAGCACTTGCCTTATTAAAATATAGACCCGAAAATACTCAAGAGATACTTGCTACTTTTCGCCGAAGCATTGAACTGGGTAAAGAAAATACTGAACCAGCAATTGTGTTTAGCTATTACGATTTTATCGTAGATCAAGTAAATAAAGGACAAATGGACACTTTAATTATCTTTGAGGAATACGATAGATTATCTGATTTAATGAATAAAAGATTAATAAAATTATATGATGAATATAAAGACAATCCAGCTGATAGCACTAAATATGAAAGATCTATAAAAAACGTACAAGCATCCATTATAAATATGGATAATTACATGGCTCCTTTTGCTAGCTGCGACATAATAATAAATATTTATAATAGTAAATTTGAACAAAATAAAACTAATATAGAATTCTTAAGGAGATTGACAAATATAATGGAGAAAAAAGGTTGCGATGACAACAAATTATATTTTAAAGCTTCTGAAGAATTGTATGCTTTAGATCCATCGCCAGCCTCAGCTTTATCATTAGCTAAGTCATTTGTAAAAGCTAAAAGATACGATGATGCAGCTAAATATGCAAGCCAAGCTGCTGAGAGTTTCGATAATGCTGATGATAGATTCGATGCATACATGATTATGGCAGAAGCGTATAGACTAAATGGACAATATTCTGCAGCTAAAAATGCTGCATTGAAAGCGTCTAACATAAAACCAAACAGTGGTAAACCATTCATATTTATCGGTGATTTATATATGATAACAGCAAATAGTTGCGGTGACAATCCAGTAACTAAAAGAGCTGGCTATTGGGCTGCTTATGATCAATATACGAGAGCTAAAAAAGACCCAGAATATGCTAATATCGCTTCTAAAAAAGCTTCTGAGGCATATTCATATTTCCCTAAAACTGAAGATCTATTTTTCTACGGATATTATAAAGGGAATTCATACACAATTAATTGCTGGTACACTGAGACTACTACCATCAGAGCTGTTGATTAGGATACAGATATGAAACATGTAGGATATCTATGTTCATTTATTTTATTATCTTTCATTTTTTGGGGTTGCCAACCAAATACTATTGAAGAAATAAGAAAAATAAGTGAGCAAGATACTTTCCCCATGGCTGTCATTAATAATGCAGAAGTTTATTATTCTGATAGTGGAGTGGTAACTATGCATATTTTAGCTCCTTCTATAAAAAATTATTTATATCCAACTAATATGACAATATTAGAAGGAGAATTAAAAGGTAATTTTTATGATTCTCTTGGGCAAGTAAGATCAGTAATTCATTGTAATTTTGCTAAATTAGATGATAAAAATGGTATCGTAGAGCTCAGAAAAAATGTAAAAGTTTTTAACATTTTGGATGAGACCGAGTTCTACTCTGAAGAATTATTATGGAATCGTCGAGAGCATGTCATAACTTCTACTAAATTTATCAGAATAGTAACTCCAGATAAGATTATTTGGGGAGATGGGTTGCAATCGGACGAAGAAATGAAAAATTATAAAATACTTAAGCCTAAAGGCGAAATTAATGTAAAAGAATTATAATAATTGACTAGAATGATTTTTTCAAATTTAATTATTTGATTAGGCACTTGATTAATAACTAAATTATTACTGTGAATATACAAGCAAAGGTAGATTTTATAAGAATTTAATTTGTTTTAAAATTTCTTTTTAAACCTTTTCTTTGATGGTGGCTGAGTAGTGCGAAGCTCGTACCGAAGCCACAAAAGAAAAGTTAAAAAAAGAAAAGTCTCAGCTCGTGTTAACACCGTTTTCCCCTCTATAAGAGGGAAAAACGGTGTGACAGGGTAGTTATAAAACTACGTAATCACCTCTTAGGGTTTACAAACTCGCTCACTACATTCACTCAAACAGTGTAAACCCTTCTGTCCTGTACGGCATGCTTGTTTTATAACAAATCATTTCTCAATGCGGTATTAAATATAGTTTACGATTTATTATAAAAATATTCTTTAATTATAAAAATTTGAATAAAAATTATTAATTAAACGCCTATTTCAATTCAATTATGTTTTATTAATCATTTATTATTCGCATAGTATCACGAGCTATGACAAGTTCTTCATTAGTAGTAGCTACAATTGTGCAAACTTTTGAATCTTTAGTAGAAATAATAGCATCTACCCCTGTAGTAGAATCATTAATATTTTTATCTATTTTAATACCCAGATATTCCATATTAGATGTAATCTGTTCTCTCATATGTATACTATTCTCTCCTATACCACCAGTGAATATTAATAAATCTAGACCATTCATAGCAGCTATATAAGATCCAATGTATTTTTTTACCTTATAGGCATAAACATCTAGAGCTAATTTAGCACGTTTATTACCTTGCATAGCAGCGTTTTCTAAATCTCTCATATCTGAACTAATACCAGATATACCGAGCACTCCACTTTTTTTATTTACTAAATCATTTGCTTTTTTAGTATCTAGATTTTCTTTTTCCATAATAAATAATAAAGCACCAACATCTAAATCACCACAACGAGTGCCCATTATTAGCCCTTCTACAGGAGTGAATCCCATACTATTATCAATAGAGGCACCTCTATCAATAGCAGTAATAGAAGCTCCATTACCCAGATGACAAGAAATAATTTTAAGATTATTAATATTTTTACCAATCATATTAGCAGCTTTTTCAGCAACAAACTTATGACTAGTACCATGAAAGCCATACCTACGAATTTCAAAATTTTCATAATATTCATAAGGGATACCATAAATATAAGCATAATCAGGCATAGATTGATGAAAAGAAGTATCAAACACAGCTACTTGCGGTAATCCAGGAATTAATTTTTCAACGGCTAAAATACCTTTTAAATTTGCGGGATTATGCAAAGGAGCTAATTGAATACAATTACTAATTTCAGTGAGAGTATCGTTATTAATGAGGACACTATTTTTAAAATGTTCACCACCATGAGCTACTCTATGACCTGCAGCCTTTATTTCACTTAAAGAATTAATAACGCCGACTTCTTTATCTAATAACAAATTAATTATTATTTCAATTCCAGCAGTATGATTGGGAATAGGTGTCTCATATTTAATTTTATCCTTACCACTAGGAGAATGATTAACAATACCAATAGTTTGACCTATTCTTTCTAATAAACCTTTAGCTAGAACATTTTCATCAGCCAACATATCAAATAGCTGATATTTGATACTAGAACTACCACAATTTAAAACAAGGATTTTCATTTTTTTTACAAAGTTAATCAAGAAAAAACGAACATTAAAAAAATTTTTTAAGGGTAGAAGGTAGGCAGTTGATTTATGTTAAACTTTCCCTATGCTTCAATTTTAACCTAACATACACATACCACGCTTCCCAGTCTGACGCTGCTAAATTCAGCATCCTACCTATATCTTCTATCACTCTGTTCAATAAATATTTATGTTTTACTACATACCACATTATGTAACTCTGCAAATACTTCGTAGCCACTCCTCTAAAGGTACCATTTATCCATCCTGCAAAATCATTTTCCTTGTCCTTCACTATCGATAAACCATGCTGTCCATACTTCTTGGTCCTTTTAGTAATTATAG
>JAPXMM010000028.1:0-21393 GCA_033809015.1 Bacteroidales bacterium | reverse complement strand
TTCCACTCACTCATTGGTATTCATTTTTAGATG
Organism: Bacteroidales bacterium; assembly: GCA_033809015.1. GTDB lineage: Bacteria > Bacteroidota > Bacteroidia > Bacteroidales > DTU049 > DTU049. The sequence goes on along the minus strand of JAPXMM010000028.1, from coordinate 21,360 downwards.
GGGTGACGGTGTCTTCGAGGGTTTCTTTGTCGCTGCCTTCGAGAGCCTCAGGCAGCGAAATTGCTCTGGTGTCTGAGGCACTCGAAGACACCGTAGTTTCTTTGTGGTTGAGGCTCTCGAAACCACCATTACTTTTCAAATCTCTATAGGCGACGGCTAATTGTGGAAACAATTCAGGATTTCCATTTATCAATGCTTCTTTCTTCTTTCTGCTCCAGCCCTGCACCTGTTTTTCACGATAAAACGCTTCATCAATTCTCGAATATACTTCGTAATACACCAGTGTTACAGGCAGTCGTTTCTTCGTATGATTTGCCCCTTCGCCGCTTTGATGTTGTTGCAATCGCAATTCCAAATCGGTAGTTCTTCCTGTATAATAGCTTCCGTCGCTACATTCTAATATATACATATAACCTTTCATTCAGTAAGTTTTATTTTCGACAGATTTTCGGCTATCACTTTATTTAATCTTTCTTCTTCTTTCAGCTGTTCTTCGAGTTCGGCTTTTAAGGCAGTGAAACGCTCGTTAAAATCGAAATCGTCTTCATCATTTGGCAAACCTACATAACGTCCGGGCGTAAGCACATAATCCAATTCTTTTACTTTGCTAACAGGAGCAGAAGCACAAAAACCGGGAACATCTTCGTAATGGCCATCGGGATTTCGCCAGTTGTGGTAGGTGCTCGCAATTTGCTGAATATCCTCGCGAGAAAGTTCACGGGTACGGCGGTTGATTAAATGGCCAAGATTTCGGGCATCGATAAAAAGTATTTCATTACTGCGATTTCTAAATTTGCCATTCGTACGATTGCGGCTCATAAACCAAAGCGAAGCTGGAATTTGTGTATTCAGAAAGAGTTTTGCAGGCAGGTTTACAATGCAATCAATCAAGTTGTTTTCGATAAATGCTTTTCTTATTTCACCTTCGCTCGATGTTTTGGTAGTAAGCGAACCTTTTGCCAGCACAAAACCGGCCTGTCCGTTGGGTGTCAAATGATAGAGGAAATGCTGAATCCAAGCATAATTAGCATTGCCGACCGGCGGTACGCCATATTGCCAACGTCCGTCATTGCGGAGCAAATCACCTCCCCAGTCGCTCACGTTGAACGGCGGATTAGCTATAATATAATCGGCTTTCAAGTCTTTATGAGCATCGTTGAGAAACGAACCCTCGTTGTTCCATTTTACCTGTGAACTGTCAATGCCACGAATGGCAAGGTTCATCTTACACAATCGCCAGGTGGTTTGGTTGCTTTCCTGTCCATAAATGGAAATGGCATTTGCCCTTCCCTGATGTTCGGCTACAAATTTTTCTGATTGAACAAACATACCGCCGGAACCGCAACATGGGTCAAATACACGGCCTTGATAGGGCTCCAACATTTCGACCAATAATTCAACAACGCTTCGAGGAGTGTAGAATTGTCCGCCTTTCTTGCCTTCTGCAAGTGCAAATTCACCAAGAAAATACTCAAACACGTGTCCTAGTACATCGGCACTGCGGGCTTTAGTGTCGCCAAGAGCAATGTTGCCAATCAAGTCGATCAATTCTCCCAAACTGGTGGGATCGAGGTTTTGTCGCGCATATACTTTGGGCAAAACACCTTTTAGTGAAGGATTTTCCTTCTCTATAGCATCCATTGCATCATCCACAAATTTGCCAATATCAGGCTGTTTGGCTTTGGACAAAAGTAATTCCCAACGTGCTTTCTGAGGCACAAAGAAAACGTTCTCTGCTTTGTATTCGTCTTTGTCTTCAGGATCGGCTCCAAGTTCTTCTTCTACTCTCAGTCGGGCATATAATTCTTCAAAAGCATCAGAGATGTATTTCAGAAATATTAATCCCAATACCACATGTTTATATTCGGCGGCATCAATGTTCTTTCTCAGTTTGTCGGCAGCTTTCCAGAGCGTTGCCTCGAGCTTGCCGAGAGGTTGCTTTTCTAATGATTCTTCTTGTTTTTTCTTGGTTTTATTTATCATTTAATTTTTTTCTTTTTTATATATAACCTTTTAAAGTTTCAAATATATATTTTTTATAGATAAAGAAAAATAATCATTAAACTTCTAATTGAAAAGTTTTAATGAATTTTATTTTTTACAAATTTATATTAAAATTTTCAATTTATACATAAACGAATAAAGAAATATTTTTACAAGGAAAATTTAATCATTTATTTTTTTCATTTTGTTGTAGGGGCGTATAATTATACGCCCCTACATATTATTATGTAAATTTTATCAAATCATTTCCCTAGCAAAGACTTTCCTTTGCGTGGCTTCGCTGCGAGCCTTGCTCTACTCAGCCACCATCAAAGAAAAAGTATTTATCAAACGTCTAACTTACTTACCATCACTTGATAGTCTTATTTATCAATTATAATAAATATTTCATTAACTTTGCAAAAAAAGATATTATGTTTTACGAAGAATTAATCCCATTACAAGATTTCATTGACAAAGAGAAAAAAGATTTCTCAATTGATGATATAGTGAAATATGCCAAAGAGTTTGATGTAAATCATTTAAATTTTCATTATGTAGCCGAGGATGGTAGAGTGAAGACACTAAATTTTATTATACAAAGTGAGAACCATTTGCGAGAGATTTTATCTGCTGGAGAACGTGTGGATGGGTCTAGTTTATTTAAATATTTAGAGTCTGGTTCTAGCGATTTATATGTGATACCAAAAATAAAATCTGCATTTCTAAATCCTTTTGAGCAAGAGCCTACTTTAGGATTTTTCTGTAAATATTTTGATAAAAATGGAGCTCCTACACCTTTTTCACCTGAAAATATTTTAATAAATGCAGAAAAATCATTAGAAAAAGAGACAGGTATAGAGATGCATGGCATGGGCGAGTTAGAATATTATGTTATTTATCCTAAGGAATCTTTATATGTAGCTACAGATCAGCGTGGCTATCATGAGTCTATGCCTTTTGTGAAATATGAAGATTTGAGAATAGAAGCTCTCAATTGTTTGAAAGTAATGGGAGCATCTATTAAATATGCTCATAGCGAGGTGGGTAATTTCACAGATGATAAATATTGCTATGAACAAAATGAAATTGAATTTTTGCCAGTAGCACTAGATGATGCTGCTATACAGTTAATAACAGCTAAATGGGTATTGAGAGTTTTAGGATATAAATATGGAGTACAAGTGAGCTTGGCTCCTAAAATCACTGTTGGCAAAGCTGGAAGCGGTATGCATATACATATGAAATTGCTCAAAGATGGCAAAAATGTAGTTTTCGACGAGAATGGTGAAGTAAGTGAAATTAGTAAAAAAGCTATCGCTGGGATTATGGACTTAGCACCATCACTAACAGCTTTTGGCAACTGCGTCCCTACAAGTTATTTACGCTTAGAGCCCAATCAAGAGGCTCCTACTAAAATTTGCTGGGGCGAGCGTAATAGAAGTGCTCTAGTGAGAGTGCCCCTAGGCTGGAGTAAAAATGCTGTAGAAATGTTCAAAATAGCTAATGACGGTTTAGAACCTTGTAAAGTGAATGTTGCTCAAAAACCTACTTTCGAATTTCGTGTACCTGATGGCTCTGCAGATATTTATTTACTTATTTCTGCATTGGCTGTAGCTGTTAGAGAAGGATTAAATAATCCAAATGCTCTACAAATAGCTGATAAATTTAAAATCGAAGGAAATATCTTTAAAGAAGAATATAAAGATGTTGCAGATAAATTGCCTAATCTACCTACTTCTTGCGTAGAATCTAGCAATAAATTGCAAGAACAAAAAGCTGTTTATACTAAAAATGATGTCTTCCCTTCAGAGGTTATAGATTATCAAATAAAGAAATTACAAGCTTTTAATGATGAAAATCTAAGTCAAAAAATTCAATCTACTCCAGAACCAGAAAAAACTAAACTTATAAACGATTTAGTAAACAAATTTATTGATTGCTAATTAATTTTTTTAAATAGACATAAAAGAGAATAATTTTTATAAGGTATTAGATTGGATATGTTAGAAGAAAAAAATAAAGGAGCGATTATATAAGTTTTGGTAAAAACTAGAAACTGTAAGAAACTGGAAGCGAAGATACCAATAAAATATTTTTATATAATGTGAGTTCATCATATATATGAAGATAATAAGAATGAATTGGCAGGTTATGAATATAACATTTTTATCAAAAAAAATACTTTTTAAAGTGAGCTCATTTATTAAATATTAAATTGACGGATATAAAAATAATCAGATTTGTAATGTATTTTTTTAATAAGTTTATCATGCAATAAAGTATCTAAAATGCTTGGATTTGCTTTGTCTTTTGCTATCAGGTTCATTATGGTGTCTTCCCTAAATTAATATCTAAAATCTAAGGTTGATTCTTCATTAGCTACAAAAGTCAAGTAATCGGATTTATCGGACTCTTGTAATACTTTAATATGTTTTTGTACTTCTTTAAAAAATCACATCTTATTCGTAAAATTGTTTAGGGGTTTTACTATATTTTTTAGTAACTCAAACCTGACAATAAACGCGGGAAAAAGAACATACTTTCCTTGAAGGAATATTATTTATTCCTAAACTTTTTCCTAGACGGCGAGATTGAATGGGTCCAAAGCTTATCTTATATTTTTTATTAATTTTTGTTGTTGTTAAAACAATAATTTTTGACCTGTTTTTACCTGATTTACATTAAATTCATTATAAAATACCGACAGTGCCGGTAATTCAGTACAATGTGAGGGGAATAAACGTTCTACTCTAATTTGCTTAAAATATTCAATGGTATTTTGCAATTGAGCATCTCTGTTTTTTAAATGAAGACCACCAATAATTGCTTTTACATTCTTAATGCCACTTACCTTTTTGGCATATTCCGTTATATTGCAAATTCCTGCATGAGCACAACCCGAAATGATTATCAATTCATTATTCTGAATAATTACCATTGCAGAATCGTCGGGCACAAAATCATCATTTCCCTGAGCATCAATAAAAGATGTACTTTTAGACTCAAATGTATTCTCACGTGGAATTTCTCCAAGGAAAATTATATTTTGTGTAATATAGTAAGGCGATTCAGACTCTACGAGATGATACTTAGCTTCTATTTCTTCCTTACTCATAGAAAGTCCAATGTTTTCACTACTTCCTTTTCTGTATCTCTTAATAAATGATTTAGGGTGTGTTATCAATTTCTTATTATTTAAAAATTTTAAACCATTCCCGTGATCCCAGTGTCCGTGACTTAACAAAATGGTATCAACTATTTCTGGTAGGCTTATTCCCAATAAAATGCTGTTAACAAGAAAAACAGAACTATGACCTGTATCAAATAATATATTTTTCCCATCATGCTCTATAAGGTATGATAAACCGTGCTCAGCTAATAATTTTCCACCTGCAGCATTTTCAGTTAAAACAGTTAATTTCATACGCTGTTATATTTTAGTTTATCATAATTGCTTTAACAGGATAGGTATCAATACAAGGAAGGCATTTTGTAAAATACTCTTTATTGATTTTTGCTTTCTTATTTTTAATAATTATGGCACCATATAGGCATGCATTCATAAACGCACTACATCCGCCATATAATTCAACATTTATAATAGGAAATGAGACTTCTTTTAAATTACTATTTTCAACTTTCTTTAAAAATTTATTACCAGAATTATCTTGTCTTGTTAAAGGTATTTTATATGTGGGACAAATTATAGCAAAACAAGGCACTCCTCTTTGATGTGAAGCACTATACCCACATTGAGAATAAATACATTTTCCTTCCGTGTCTTTCATAAATTTATTTTCGCATTGTTTTTGGTTCTTCGTTTTTCTATTTCCGAACATATTATTTACTTTTTATTTCAAACACATTAGAATTTGCATCGCTTATAAAATAAGTTTCTGAATTTTCTTTTATTCGTGTAAAAACTCTATACCCTTTCTTATTAGCTTCTTCCGCTATTTTTTGTGCATTTTTTGTGCAAATACCTATATGTGCAAATGTTGGTTTTATAAAATCATTATTAATAAATAATTCTAATTCTACTCCTTCACAATTCCCATATAAGATTTTTACATTTTGGGAAATTTTAAAAATATCATTAGCTTCTTTTTCTGATAATATAAATGTTCTTAATATTTTAAAATGAAGAATGTCTTCATAAAAAGATTTTACGTCTTTTTCCAATACCTGTAATCCTAAATGTTTAAATATCATATTTTGTCTAATAATCGATACCTTTTCTTGCTTGTATTCCATTGTTAAAATAATGTTTAATTTCTTTCATTTCTGTTACTAAATCGGATATTTCGATTAATTCCTCAGGTGCATATCTACCGGTAAGAACTATTTCTATATTTTTCGGATGATTTTTTAATACATTCTTTAAATCATCTAAAGAAATTAATTGATAATAAAGAGCAATGCAAATCTCATCTAACACTATTACATCATACAAATGGCTTTCTATGGCTTTTTTAACTTCATTTAGTCCTTTATGTGCCGCCAAAATATCTTTTTCAGTAGGTTGATTAATAATAAAACAATCTAAACCATATTGATTGATGACAATTTCGGGAAAACGCTTCAATGCATCCAATTCTGAATAGTGCATTCCTTTTACAAATTGGGCGATAAACACTTTTTTGCCGGCACCCACTGCCCTTATTGCTAATCCTAAAGCTGCAGTTGTTTTGCCTTTACCGTTTCCGGTATATAAATGAATATATCCTTTATAATTATCCATTTGTTATTAACGTATATGCATTTTTAATAAGATGAGAAATTTCACTACTCGGGTTCAGTTCTATGATACTTTTACAATGTACCATAGCTTCAACAACTTTTGCATCGAATGGGATTTTGGCAGCAACTTTTATGTTGATACTGCTGCAGTATTTTTCAATCTGATACGCCTTTTCAACGTTAAGGTCATATTTGTTGATGATTACCCATGTTTTAAGATTAAATTTTGAAGTGATTTCAATAGTTCTTTTTAAATCGTTTAACCCCGAAATGGTAGGTTCTGTAATAATCACGACATGATTCACTCCTGTGATGGTTGATATAACAGGACAACCAATACCGGGAGGCCCATCAATAATAATGGTATTAAGATTATTTTCTTTAGAAACTTTCTTTGCTTTATCTCTTACGATGTTGACTAATTTTCCTGAATTTTCTTCACCGGGAGCCAAGCGTCCATATACCATTTTTCCGTTTCGAAAAGTCCCGGAATACATGCGGCTCTTATCACTATCAACCATATTAATGGCTTTTGTCGGACAAATGCGGGAACATAGTTTACAGCCATCGCAAGATATTTCTGAAATCTCCACTTTGTTATTTATAAACGAAATTGCATTAAAACGACAATAATCAACACACAAACCACAATTCGTACAGAGAGAATAATAGATTACCGCTTTTTGACTGCCAATATAAACCTGTTCTTCTTCGTGAGTTGGATTAAAAAGAATGTACATATTAGCTGCATCAACATCACAATCTGCCAACACTACTTTTTCAGACAGAGTAGCAAATGCAGCGCTGATACTACTCTTACCCGTTCCACCTTTACCGCTAATTACTGCTATTTCCATATTTTTCAACTATTAGATTAAACATTGATATAAATTGTGCTTTCAATTCTGGCTGGAATTGACTTAACAATTCTCCTTTTGAATAATGCGAAGCAATTGTTTTATCAAAAGGAATTTCCATCAAAAGTGGTATATTTTCTTGATTCAAATATTCATAAACTGTATTATCACCCAAACCGGCACGATTAATAATTACTCCATAAGTTTTATTCATAGTTTTTAAAGTTTCTACTGATTGTTTTAAATCGCTCAATCCAAAAGGAGTTGGTTCGGTAATCAATATAACATAATCGGCTCTGACAACTGTATGAATAAACGGACATGATGTACCTGGTGGCGAATCTAAAATAATAATTCCATCATTACCCGCCTCCTTAATGGCTGCTTTTATAACAGATATTGGCGAAAACACACCTATCTTCATTCTTGCTTCAATAATAGATGTATGTTCTGTTATTGAAAAACGAGTTACTGTTCCCAATGAAACATCTTTTTCGCTGATTGTATCAAATTTGCATACTACTGTGCATGCTCCGCAACCGTGACATAAATCTTCAATCACTTTAATTATTTTTGCCGGAGGTAAAATAAAAATTGCGTTGTAATTGCAGTAATTATAGCATTTTCCACAAAAAGTACATTTGTTATCATCTATAACAGGTACTTTTTGGGTTACTTCAAAAGATTTTCTTTTCTCTCCGTTAAAGAACATCAAATCGTTAGGTTCTTCGGCGTCGCAATCAACCAATGTAGCATTGATATTCTGTTGTTGAAGCACATAAAACAGATTGGTGGAAATTAAAGTTTTCCCAGTTCCTCCTTTGCCGCTGGCTATAGCTATTTTTATTTTAGCAGATTTAATCATATTTCAATCAAATTTATACATCTGCAATGGTTGGGCATATAGCTTCTTGCCAAAACTTAATTTGCCAGGTTTTAAGTTTATTATGAAGCAAAGAATATTTTTGTAGAATTGAATGCGTTCCAATTCCACAAAATATTTTGGATTAATGCTGACATTTTCCGTGTTCATGATTTTCATCGTGATGGCAATAATTTGCACTAAGATTTAATTTATTACCTAAAAAGTCAGTTACAAGTTCCTTGGCTGTTTTAACTGGTGCACCTACAAAAACATCAATGTTTTGCTGGTTAAAAAGCATAATTGCCTGCTGTCCCATGCCTCCGGCAATAACATCAGTAACTCCAAATTGTGCAATCCATTTTGGATATAAACCCGGCACATGCTCTGGTGGCACAAGTTCTTTAATTTCTGTAATTAAATTATTTTCAACATTCACAATAGCAAATGTTTGACAATGCCCAAAATGAGCACATAATACTCCGTTTTCTAACGGAATGGCAATAATTTTTCTCATTTTTACTTTTTATTTTTATATTGTTCAATTGCTCTTTCAGAGTATCCCGATGTTTTTAATAATTCGCGAATTGTACTCATAACTTTAATATTAAACTGTGTTTTAAAAATAACGAGAGGATAATAAAAAATCCTCTCGTTATTAGAACTACTGTTCGCTTCTGAAACGATTTTGCCGTCCCATACCACGTCCTCTACCTCTGCCAAAACCAATTCCCTGAATATTTTCAGAATTGATTTCGTTTGGATTTTCATCGGTAATTTTAGCAGATTTATTTTTTAGATTTGCACCGAAATTGGTGCAACGTCCCATTCTTTGGCCTGTCATGGGACCTTGTCCATTGGGACCTGTTTGATCAAAACTTGGCATAATAACCTCCTTTTTTAATTGTTAATACTATTGTTTACCGCTTTTTAATCGTTTACCTTTTCCCTCCTCTTTATCTTTTGTAGATTTACGACGTTTCCCCATTCCTTTTCCAAGTTTTTCTAATTTTTCTTTGTCAGAAAGGTTGCTACACCTTCCTAATTTGCGACCTGTACAAGTACCTTGTCCGTCAGGTCCCGTTTTATCAAGTTTTGTCATATATTAAATATTTAATGGTTTAACATTTCAATGATATCTTTAATTTTTTTTTCAGGCTCCTTAAAAACAATCATTTGAATTTTTAAGCGATCAAGTAATGATTTAATTTTCATCCCAAACTCTCCTGATATTATTTTATTTACATTATGTGAAGCAACTAACTGAACAGATGCTGGTCCTGCGCCCTCTTCTTTATCTTTATTAGGATTTGGAATAAATTCTACAGTTTTGCTTTCTGCATCATAAATAACAAAGTAGTTGCAACGACCAAATCGTTGGTCAATTGTTGATTCTAAAGTATTTCCTGTAGATGTAATGGCAACTTTCATATTATTGATTTTTAAATTTTCTGCAATTTTGACTTCCTTTTCTTTTCATAAAAGTTTTACAATGTGGACAAATTTGTTTGCTACATGGCTGTCCATATTGATGTTCTAGTTCAAACCCACAATTAGGGCATATACACATATCAGAACAAGCCTTATCTGCAACATCTTCATAGGTATTCTCAAAATCAAACTTATAAACTTGTTGACTTCCACATAGCGGACAATTATTAACAGGTTTTTCTTTTTCAGGATTATTGAAGTAACAGCCACATTTTTTACAATGATACCAGTCGCTATCGAAATAAACTTTACCTCCTTCAATAGAAATTTGCCTGCCTTCCACAAACGCTTTAGCAATTTTTTGAAGTGCAGCAGCATAAATCCTTGTAAAAGTGGGCCTTGAAACACCCATCATAACAGATGCCTGATAATGATTAAGTAAATTATAATCGATTAGACGTAGAGCTTCGTATTCCTCGTATAATAAATTAATCGTCTCCAATTTTTGTTTACCTGCTTCCATACCATATGGCTTAAAGCCCTTTATCATAGGAGGATTAGAAACCTTTCTTATTACTTTTCTTCTTGGAGACATAATTATATTAAAAATTTTGATGCAAAGATAATGAACTATTGTTCAATTTCCAAATTTTTTTAATGGCTCCATTCTATTATAGTGTTGTTTAATATTTTTAGGTAATAAATCTATTAGTAGTATTAACTATCTTTTGGTTCCAAGATTGAGGTTCCCAACCACGCATGATAGGGCACCTATATGTTCTATTTGATTTAGTTTTTATATATTTTTCATACATCTTTTCAATATTTGTAAATATATACTGTGTTTTTGTATTTGCATAAACTCTTGCATTAGTCTTTACTTTTCTATCCTGGTTAATCGGATGAATATTTCTTTTATTTGCTCTGATTTATCCATAATTTCTTATTTTTTCTAAAACCACAACACGTTTTTAGAATAGAGCCATTTTTAAAAATTTAAAACATTTAAAAATTATTGATTAACAAATTTAATTTTTCAAAAAATATTCTTCATCACCTTCAGCAGAGATATTTCTTTGTTTCTTTCCTGGTGGCTTCGATACGAGCTTCGCTCTACTCCACCAGGAAAGAAAGAATTTAACAAGAAAAATAGGATGAAAAAATCAAATTACACTCCTATAAATCTAGATTCGCTTATATATTCACAATAATAATTTAGTTATTAATTAAACGCCTAATTCAAAAAATGAATTTTTCGAATCCACCATTTGTAAAAAAAATTATGAGTAAGAATATTATATATATTATTGTAGTGATTTTTTGTTCAATTTGTTCAAGTTGCATTATTACCAATACACCAGGATTTTATAGTGGTTATTCTAGACTAACTGAACAAGAAAAAAACAATATCTTTTTTACTGAACCGGACTTTGATATTTGCAACTTACAAAATGATGGTAAAATATATGCAATTAGTGGTATTCAATTGCAAAATTGTATTTTAAAAGGACAAAAATCATTAGTGTATTTTTGGGACCCCTATTGCCTCTCTCAAAAATGTTATTCTGTAAATTTGATGCGAGAATTTTGTGAAAAAAATGGTTTAGCTTTATTTGTAATATCAGAATACTACGACATTGAGAAGATGAAGGTTGATGTATTAAAATTAAAACAATATCCGATGTTCAGTATAAATGAAAAATACTATAAAACAAGATATTGTAATAAATATTATAAGCTTTTTATAAAAGATTTATTATCAAATCAAATCTACAAAAAAGATAACATATATAGCAGTTTTTTTTATATTTGAAAACGGAAAACTTCAATCAACTTCATTTCAAATACAATAACAAGCAAGCAGTATAGAGCATAAGTGTTTACACAGTTTGAGTAAGCTTTAGCTTGCGAGTTTGTAAACCTCAATGGATGGTTGTGTAGTTGTAAAAGAAATAATTTAACAAGAAAAATTGTAAGAAAAAATCAAATCACATTTTAAATTAGTTATTAAAAAAATAATTCAATTAATTTATTATTAATATTTTCTGATGAGATAATTTGTTTATATCAATAAATTTTACTATAAATATACTTTTACTATTTAAATGAATAATTAATTCATTATCAATATTTTGCTCATAAATTAACTCACCTAAAGTAGAGAAAATCTGTATTGTGCCAGGACTGCTGCTTTTTATATTTACCAAATCATTAGCTGGATTTGGGAATATATAGAAATCATTATCATCGTTAATAGTTTGTTCTATATTTGTTATCGGATCGCTAATAGCAAAAGCATAATCGCCTGCTTTAGCATTGTCTGTAACTAAATAACCCGATATTTGACTTCCTGCCTTGGTAAAATTAATTATCTGCCATGGCTCATGACTATTTTTTCTATAGACTAAAACAAGAGAATCAATCGAAGAGTTAGTAGTCAATAAGGGGAAATCTGAAGGATCACTTGTGTTATATTGTGATCTATTATATAGAAATCTAGCTTTCACACTGCTATTATTATATAAATATGGCATATGTACTGTCCAGTAATGATTTGGAGATACTCTATAGATAGGATTATCTTTGAATAATTGATCAGGACCTACTAAATGATGTTCTACAAAAACTTGTAGTGAATCAGTAAGATTTGTGGGAGAGATAGTAACATTAGTATGAGGTATAGAATAATTGTTAGTATTTTTCATCACTGCATAACCATTAATAATCGCATCGGCAGTCTTTTGATTAGGATCTATCCATATATCTACTGGCGCAATGATATGATTAAAACTAGTAATACCATTAATAAATCCCAAATTAATTTTTAATGAATCCAACTCTCTATTAGGACCCCACAACCAAATTTCTATTGAATCATTCTCTGTAAAAAAATCACCACCAAATCTATGCTGAGAAGTATAAAGCTGAATGAAATTTACTCCACAGTTATGATATACTGTAAATGTATCAATCCTGTAATGTGGTGAGCCAGTATTATACAAATAATTTTGGAAAAAATCGGTTAAAAAATTACCTGTATATTGCTCAAAACTATTTTGCATATCATTACAAGAGGCATTACTCCAGGCAAATTGATTAATAAAAGACTTTGTAGCACCAAAAAATGCAGAATCAGTTAAATAATTTCTTAATGTATGAGCTATCAAAGCACCTTTATCATAAACAGTTGTACCATAGGTGGCAGTTTGAGGCATATCGCATAGAGAATAGAAGCCACCATCCTCTTTATGAGCTTTACTCAAAACATCAGCCATTAGATTTTTAACCATTGTATTTGCAGCATTTTTACCGTATAATTTTTCAGTAAATAATATTTCAGAAAATCTAGCCCATCCTTCATTGATCCACATTTCCTCAGCAGTTTTACAAGTTACTAAATCACCAAACCAATGATGAGAAAATTCATGTGCATATAATGACTCATATGTTAAATTACCATTAATACAACTGATAGGATATGCTATATTCATAGCGTGCTCCATAGCTCCACTATTAAATGGTACACCTACAAAACCAATTTTACTCCATTGATATGGCCCGTAATATTTTTCAAAAATATGAAATATAGCTTTTAAATTTTGGAAACTACCCGGCACCTTATCTAGTGAACTATTTGGTACATAAATTTCAATAGGTATAATACCTCCCATACCTTGTACAGTATCTTTCCATGCCACATAAGGACCAACAGCCACAGATGCTAAATATGCTGGTATAGGATGTGGGTTATGCCAATGCCATTGTATTGTAGAAGAATTTATAAAAGTAGAATCTACTAAAATGCCTCCGCATACAGCTTTTTTATTAATATTAGTATTTATATAATAATCATATGTGGCTTTATCAGTGAAATTATCTATACTTGCAAACCATGCTCTAGCTAAATTGTGTGGAATATTTTCTAATCCTATGCCCATATTAAATGCATATTCACCCGTGAAATAAAAACCTCCCCATCCACTAACATCTAAAGTAGGGTGTCCATGATAAAATACTGTAATATTCACTGTATCAGTAAATGCACCATAAATAGTAATAGTGCTACTGTCATAATTAAAACTACTCAATGTATCTTCTGTTTTTACTGAATCTACTACTAAATCTAATAAATCTAATTGTATTTCATTTATCGGATTTGTCCCTAGATATAATTGTACATTAGTTTTTCCATAAATTAGCTGATTAGTGAAATCTATGGAATCTAAATATATATTATAATGTAATGCATCAATCTGAGAAAAAAGATTTATAGAAAGTAAAATAAATAATATAGGGAAAAATAATTTTTTCATTTTTTGAATAATTTAAAACAAAATTACAATAAAAAATTTTGAAAAATTATACAAAAAAGCGGAGCCTTAGGCTCCGCTTTTTATTGTTTAACAATATTTTTAGTAGTTTTCAAGCTACCATAGCTGTTTTAGTTCTATCAGCTGAATATAAGTCATTAGCTTTAATGTCGTAATAAACTTTCTTTTGTCCATCTACATCTTTTACACTGCGATGAATGGTAGCTAACACAATGATCTCATTACCTTTTTTGTACTGTTTGCCAACTATATCTGCTAATGTGCTTGTGAGGGTAATAGGTAAATATTGGTTATAAAACTCAACAGTTGTACCATTCCATTTACGCTCAGATACACCTAGAGTGAAACTATATTTCTCCCAAGTGCCATAATTAAATATTTTCACCTCTGATGCTATGAAGCCTTTGAGCAGTAACAAATTTACACTTTTTTTATTAGAAATTATTTCTGCTAATTTCTCTGCAAATTCATTTTGATCTAATTGACAATTTTCCGCTTGATTTTCTGTTTCGTTTGCGATGATTTCGTTGTTTTTTTCTTGTGTTTTCATAATTGTACGTTTTTTGAAATGTTTGTGCAGCAAAATTAATATCGTCTATACACCATAGTCGGATAATAATCAATTACTTACGAATATATTCATTTGTAATTAATTGTATTTGATTATAAAAATTAGATTTTAAGAGAACAAATATGTATTAAACATAAATTATTAATTGCAATATTGCTATATTAATATTTATTTGAAGTAGGCGTTTATATAATAAATTTTGATAAATAATTTTTGTAATAAAAGAATACTCCAATATTTATTTTATGTTCGAATTAATACCGCATTTCCCCAGCGGAGATTTTTCTTTTGTTCTTTTTTTGTATAGTTGACAAAGAAAGAAATTAATAAGAAATATTTTTAAAACAAATTAAAATACATTCTTAATAAAAAGATTATTACTGATACATTCATAGTAATAATTTAGTTATTACTTAAATGCATAACTCAAAATATTTACATAAATAATGAGATATAGTGAAAAAAGCAACAATGTTTACAGAGAAAATAGAATTTTATAAAATATTTAGAGATGAACGATTTTTTATTACTTTTGCAAAAAATTATAGACTAATGAAATTATTGAAGAAATTAAATTTTTTAATTTCTGGCTACTGGAAATCAGTAATATTATATTTTATTTATAATATTTTAACAGCTTTTTTTTCTTTATTTTCCATAGCTATGATAATTCCTTTTTTAAGGATATTATTTGGTATGGACACCACTGTTACTGATCCAGGGGTATTTCAATTATCTGCCTCATCTATACAATTGCATGTAAATTATTATTTTGGACATTTGTTAACACAACTAGGTTCAGTGCAGACTCTAGGGATAGTCATCATTTTTGTATTTTTAATGATTTTATTTAAAAATTTATTTACTTATTCTGCAATACATGTTATTACTACATTGAGGTTTGGTGTAGTAGAGAAGCTGAGAAATATGATTTATGATAAGATATTACGTTTACCAATTAGATATTTCAAAACCAAAGAGCAGGGCGACATAATGACATATATCATTAGTGATACTCAAGAGATAGAGCTTTCCGTAATTTCTTCATTACAATTTCTATTTCGTGATCCTATAACTGTATTAGTATTTTTGATTTCTTTATTTATTTTAAATTATAAATTAACTTTGTTGATTCTTTTGATGTTACCGTTTATAGTCGTAGTTTTAGGCAGATTGGGTAGAACTTTAAGGAAAAAATCTATTCGTAGTCAAAGGCAACTTGGTTTATTAATGGCTATAATTAACGAAACTATTGATGGACTTAGAGTCATAAAAGCTTTTTTAGCTGAAGATTTTATGAGAAAAAAGATGCAAAAAGTTAATAAATCTATTACTAAATTAAATTCTAAAATATTCCGTCGTCGTAGTCTCAGTGGACCTCTCACAGAGACACTTTCTGTAATAGCAATATTAGTAATTTTGTATGTAGGATCTATAATTGTTCTAAAAGATCAATCTAGTTTTGCTCCAGAGACTTTCATAGCATATATTTTGATTTTTACTCAATTAATTTCACCAGCTAAAAATATATCTTCTGGGTGGTATGGTGTACAAAAAGGATTAGCCTCTTTAGATAGAATAGAGGAAATACTTAATTATCCTGAGACCATTGTAGATGACAGTGATGCAATAGAAAAAAATACTTTCGATAAAGAAATTATTTATAAAAATGTTTATTTTTATTATAATCCAGGACAGTATATTTTGAAAAATATTAATTTGCAGATAAATAAAGGACAAACAGTAGCCATCGTAGGGCCAAGTGGTTCTGGTAAAAGTACTTTGGTAGATTTATTGCCAAGATTTTATGATGTTACTGATGGTAGCATAACTATCGATGGTATAGACATTAGAAAAATTAAGTTAAATTCATTACGTCGATTATTTGCAATAGTAAATCAAGATCCTATACTTTTCAATGATAGTATTTACAATAATATTGCATTTGGCAGACCAGATGCCACATACGAGGAAGTAGTGCAAGCAGCTAAAATAGCAAATGCTTACGATTTTATTATGGAGAGCAAATGGGGCTTTGATACTAATATTGGCGAAAAAGGATCCAAGCTTAGCGGTGGACAGAGACAAAGGATTAGTATAGCAAGGGCTGTATTGACCAATGCTCCTATACTTATCTTTGATGAAGCTACTAGTTCGCTTGATAGTGAAAGTGAAAAATTAGTCCAAGAAGCTATTAATAATTTGATATCTAATAGAACTGCTATAATTATCGCTCATAGATTGTCCACAGTCATTAATGCTGATCAAATAGTTGTTTTAAAAGATGGTGAAATCATAGAAAGTGGCACTCATAAAGAACTGATTGATAAACCTCATGGTTTTTATCGATATTTATTCGATTATCAGAAATTTGACTAAAAAATCGAATCAGAATTTTATAGGTATAAGTGAGAAAATTTAAAAAATCATTTTATCAAAATATTTCGGATAAAATTTTATTAAAGCCTATTATTTATTTTTGATTATAATTTTTATATTTGTAAACAAAATTATTAAAAGATGGATGAGATAGAGTATAGGATTTGCCAAAGATGTGTAATGGATAATATTTCAACACCAGAAATTGCTTTTGATGAAAATGGTTATTGTAATTTTTGTAATGATTATATAGAAAATATTTCAAAATTTACATATCAAGGAAAGGGAAGTAATAAAAAATTAATAGAAATTTTAAATAAAATCAAAAATAATGGGCAAAATAATAAATATGATTGTTTAATAGGAATAAGTGGTGGCATGGATAGTTGCTATACTGCTTATTTAGCTAAAAAATATAATCTAAGGGCTTTATTACTGCATATGGATAATGGTTGGGATACCGATATAAGCATAAAAAATATTGAAAATACTGTAAAAAAATTAGGATTCGATTATATAAATTATAAATTGGACTGGGACGAATTCAGAGATTTACAATTATCTTTTTTAAAAGCGTCTGTACCTGAAATAGAAACTCCCACAGATATGGCTATTCTGGCTGTCAATCATATGATAGCAAGTCAAAATAATATTAAATATATTATCAATGGAAGTAATTATGTTACAGAAGGTATTTTACCTAAAAGTTGGCATTATAATGCTAAGGATTATAAATACATTAAATCTGTACATAAACAATACGGAACCAAAGATTTACATAATTTCCCAATATTTGATTATAAAAAGGAAATTTATTATAAATTTATCAAAGGTATAAGGATGATTTATATATTAAATTATATTAAATATGATCCACATGAGGTATTAGAAACATTACAACAAGAATTAGATTGGCAATATTGTAATTGGAAACATTATGAATCATTATATACACAATTTGTTCATAAATATATTTTACCTGCAAAGTTTAATATAGATTATCGTAAAACTACTTTGAGTACTATGATTTGTTCTGGACTTATTACTAGAGACGAAGCCTTGGAAATATTAAAAGAAAAACCTTTTAATCAAACATATGTTGATAAAGTTATCCCAATAGTTTGCGAAAAACTTGAAATAAGTATCGACGAGATTAATGACATTATGCAAACCAAACCTAAAATGTATAAAGAATTTAAAAATTCAAAAAGAAAATTAGAATTTATTTATAAAATATATCGAAAATTATTTAATTAAGCTAATTAAAATAGGCTTTTAGGTAAAATTTACTAAAATTTTTGTTATAATAGAATACACAAATATTAATTCTTTGCTCTAATTAAAACCGCATTGGGAAATGATTTGCTAATAAATTTGTAGAAGCAATTCATCAATTGCCCAAATAAAAACATATGTTTTATCAAATCATTTCACAATGGAGATTTTTCTTTTTATAGATGAGGAAAAAAATTTTATAATAAAAATATTAGAAAAAATTATATAGATCTTTTAAAAAATGCAAGTAAATCTTTTATTATATCAGCAATAGATTGCTTATTATTAAAACGTCTAATTAAAATTATTTATTAATATGATGTTTATTATATAGTATCTTGTATAAATATAATGCTAAATATAATATTATTTTATTTTAATTTTGTAAATATTATTATATAACAAAGTTTTATATTAATTTTGCATTTATAAAATAAAACAAAAATGAATATGAAAAGAGTTACCGGTAATTGTGAGAATGCTTATGAAAAAATAATAATAAATACTGATGATTTAGCACCAGCTATCTATCTGCTAGACCTCTATACAAATACTAATAAAAAAATTCTAAAACTTAAAATTAACTAATACAACTAGTTTATATTAAATAATTAAAAAATCTTTAGTTAATTCTAAAAATTCACTAGTATAGGATAAATCTTCATTTCTGATAGTTAATTTTCTAGATTCTACAGGAAAGATTAATTTTTTTTCTAAACACAAGACTATTCTGGAAATATTTTTATTAGCTCGTGGGATGATATTAATCTGTATAGAAGGGGATAAGCAATAGTCTCTAGCTATTTTTATCAGTGTATTATAAGAGTTAGCAGATATAATAATCCATAGTTTTCCATCCTCAGCCAATAGACATGAGGCAGAAGATAAAAAAATAGAAAAATCTAGATCAGTGCTATGCTTTGCTATCAAATTTTGAGACTTTATAGATCTATAATGTTCTAAATAAAAAGGAGGATTAGAAATAATTAAATCAAAATCATAAATAGAAGATCTAGCAAAATCTTCTAATGAGATCTTATATGCAGAGAGCCTATTAGCCCAGTTACAATTCCTAAAATTATAATTAGCCTGAGCAATAG
This sequence comes from Bacteroidales bacterium, assembly GCA_033809015.1. GTDB lineage: Bacteria > Bacteroidota > Bacteroidia > Bacteroidales > DTU049 > DTU049. The sequence continues at coordinate 1,828 of JAPXMM010000028.1, read as the reverse complement.
ATTGATGATCAATATCTATGGCAGTAATGCTAGCATTTAGATTTTTCTGAGCAAGCATAATAGAAATATATCCAGCACCACAACCTATTTCTAAAATATTCTGATAATTATCTACTGGTGCTAAAGCCCCAAGTAATACACCATCAGTATTTACTTTCATAGTGGATAAATCGTCATAAATAGTAAATTGCTTGAAATAAAAAGGCTTACTTGAGCTCATAAAATTCGAATAACTGCTCTGGTAGATTTACAAAAACAATTTTTTTATTCCAATCAATTTTATAAATATATTCTGGGATAAATTGTATAAAAATAGTTTTCTCATCTTTAGACACCTCTAATTGTGGAGCAACACCCTGCAGTATACCTACCACTGTGCCTAAAATACCAAGATGTTTATCTATTACATCGAAATTCATTAATCGCTCTGGAGAATCATATAAATTGACATCATCAAAAATAATATATTTTTTGAAAGCAAATATTTTAGTATTAGAAAGTTTTTCTGCAATACTTATATTATCAATTAATTGAAATTTAACTAAAAAGGTATCATCAGATCTCTGCTCATAATCTTCAATAACTAAAGGTACGTAGCAGTAATCCCAATAAACGAATAATGATTGTGTTTTATTAAAATCAATATTTAAAAAAAAATTGGAATTAACGACCACATGACCGTTAATTCCAAAAGGTTTTACAATTTTTCCTATATTAATTAAGGAATTAGTATCAGGGAAAAACATGAAACAAAGAGATAGTACTAATTTTCTTCAGAATCACTCTCAGGCTCTTCTGATTTAACATTAGCGGCAGCTTCTTTTTCAGCTTTAGCAGCTAATCTTTCAGCTAATAATTTTTCTCTTTTTAGTCTAACTTGTTTTTCTTGCTCTAAGCGTTGTTGTCCAATTTCTTTTTCTTTTAATAAATTAGCTTCTTTTAATTTATTAATACGTTGTTCTTTTTCTTTAAGCCATTGTTGAAATTTTTGTTCAGCTTGCTCTTCAGTGAGAGCACCTTTTTGAACACCTTTCAATAAATGAAACTTAAGCATAATGCCTTTATGAGACATTAAAGATCTAACGGTTTCACTAGGTTGAGCACCTACTTGTAACCAATATAAAGCACGCTCAATATTTATTTCGATGGTTGCAGGATCAGTTAAAGGATCATAAAATCCTAATTTTTCTATAAACCGCCCATCACGTGGTGCTCTACTATCAGCCACTACGATAGTATAAAATGGCTGATGTTTTTTCCCTCTACGTTGTAATCTGATTCTTGTTGACATAAAATTAATTTAAAAATTTTAATAAATTTTAAAGTGCAAAAGTAGTAAAAAAAAATGAATAAAAAAATAATAATATGAAATAATATTTGATTTTTTTATAAATCTCATATATGTTTAAAACAATTAATGATATTAATATCATATAAAATTTATTATATATATTTGCCAAAAATCCAATATTTATGAAGACTTTAGTAGATAACATTAATAAGCATCTGGCTATGAGTAAGGAAGACTCCAAAGCCTTTTTTGATAATCTCTACGATTTCCTACTACAAAATGAAGCAAACGCAGTAGATTACCAAGGTTTAAAACTTCAAAGTATTCCTCCTCTTTGTCCAAACTGTCGTAGCAACAATATTGTAAAAAATGGTAAACAAAAAGGCATGCAAAATTATCTTTGCAAATATTGTGGCAGACAATTTAGAGTTACCACTGGCACATTTGTTTATCGATTGCAGAAACCTCAACTTATGCTCGAGTACATTCGTTGTATGGTCGCAGGCAAAAGCCTCAGAGCTTGTGCTCGAGAGGTTG
>JAPXMM010000027.1:0-21576 GCA_033809015.1 Bacteroidales bacterium | reverse complement strand
ATTATATAGTTTTTAAAATAGATATATTTAATTATTTTTTAAATTTATAACAACTATAAAATATTTTGTAAACATAATTTTTTTCTGTCAATATTTTTATTAATTTTGCAATCATGAAGTCCCAACAGTATTTAGTCTCAGCACGTAAATATAGACCTACAAGATTTGATGAAGTAGTAGGCCAAGAAATAATAGTAAAAACTCTAAAAAATGCTATTAAAACTAATCAATTAGGGCAAGCTTTTTTATTTACAGGTCCCAGAGGTATTGGCAAAACTACTACAGCTCGTATTTTTGCTAAAACTATTAATTGTGAAAATATCACTATAGATGGCGAAGCTTGTAATGAATGCCCATCTTGTATTTCTTTTAATCAAAATAATTCTTACAATATTTATGAATTAGATGCAGCCTCTAATAACAAAGTAGATGATATAAGAGCATTGATAGATCAGGTGAATATACCACCTCAAGTCGGTAAATATAAAGTGTATATTATCGATGAAGTGCATATGCTGTCTGATAGTGCATTTAATGCTTTTTTGAAAACATTAGAAGAGCCTCCATCATATGCTAAATTTATTTTGGCTACTACTGAAAGACATAAAATTTTACCTACTATTCTGAGCCGTTGTCAAATATATAATTTCAAAAGAATCTCAAATGAAGATATAGTAAAACATTTAGAAAAAATTGCTAAAGATGAAAATATTTCTTACGAAATAGAAGCTTTACACGTGATAGCTGAAAATAGCGATGGTGCTCTCCGCGATGCATTGAGTATGTTTGATCAATTAGCTTCTTTTGGTGAAGGCAAAATTTCTTATAGCACTGCTATAGAAAATCTCAATGTTGTAGATTATGATCTATATTTTCAATTGACAGATAATTTACTAAAAGGTGATTTATCTAAAACTCTTATGCTTGTCGATCAAATCATTTCCAATGGATTCGAACCTATTCATATTATTAAAGGATTAGCAGAACACATTAGAAATTTACTTTTCACCTCAATGAATACTACTATAGATCTTTTAGAAATCAGTGAAGCACATAAACAAAAATTAGTTAGTCAGGTGAAATATTGTTCTTATAATTTTTTGTCTAATGTTCTCAAAATATTATCTGATGCCGATGTATCATATATGAATACACAAAATAAAAGATTACTGTTAGAGGTTTCTCTGCTAAAAATCATAGATAGCAATAAAAAAACAAATAATGACAAAGCTGCTTCTATTCCTACAAATACAATAAATATAGACCCTAAGAAAAATTCTAATAATATTGAAAATATTACTAAAAATACTACAACTATAAATATCAATAGTACTCAGAAAATTGATAATCCATCAAAATATGCTAATGGCATTAGTACATCAAAAATTGTCAATTCTTTTAGTGTAAAAGAAAAACTTAATGAATATAAAACAAAAATAGAAAATAAAAAAGAACTCAATGAAGAAAATATAAAAGAATTATTAAAACATCTCGCAGACGAATATGCAAATACCTTACCTGTATTTTCTGATATTTTATTTAATATGACAATAAATTACTCAAATAATTTACTTGCTTTCAATGTAGATAACATTTTAGATGCAGAAAATATAAAAAAGAATTTAATTCTAATAAAACAATATCTTGCAAGCAATTTAGCAGAGAACGGATATGAAATACAAATAAATGTTTTAAATAATCCTGAAAATATTAATAAACCCATAAAAAGAGAAAGACCATTAACTACTGAAAACTCAAAGCAACAAACTGATAATAACGATGATGAGAAATTTTTTCAACAATTGCAAGATAGATATCCATCATTGAAATTATTAAATGACAAATATAATTTACAACCGATAAAACCAAATAAAATATGAAAAGACAAAGTAAAAAATTTTTATTAACCTTATTATTAATGATAGGCATAGGGCAGTTATTTGCACAAGTGAGTAATTATAAATACGTAACAGTGCCCAATGATCCGATGAATACTCGAATATATACATTAGAGAATGGATTAAAAGTATTCATGACAGTTTATAAGGCAGAGCCTAGGATACAAACCTACGTAGTAGTAGCTTCAGGTTCTAAATGTGATCCATCAGAGACTACTGGATTAGCCCATTATTTCGAACATATGATGTTTAAAGGCACTCCCAATTATGGTACTACAAACTGGGATGCAGAGAGACCTTTATTAGATCAAATTACAAATTTATTCGAAAAATATAGAACTTTGACAGATGAAAAAGAACGTAAAGCTTTTTATAAAATTATAGATAGTGTGTCTTATGAAGCTTCTAAATATTTCATAGCTAATGAATATGACAAAATGATGAGCTTCATAGGTGCTACTGGCACTAACGCTTTTACTTCTTATGACCTCACTGCATATCAAGAAAATATACCTAGTAATCAATTAGAAAATTGGGCAAGGATACAAGCTGATAGATTTATGCAACCTGTACTTCGTGGTTTCCATACTGAGTTAGAAACTATATATGAAGAAAAAAATATGACACTCACTAATGATTCTCGCAAGGTCTTTGATGCCATGTTTGAGTCATTATTTGCTGTACATCCTTATCGTGTACCCGTGATTGGCTATGCTGAGCACATCAAAAATCCATCTATGCGTAATATTATGAATTTCCATCAAACTTATTACGTAGCTAATAATATGGCTATTGCTATATCTGGAGATTTTAATCCAGATGAGGCAATTAAAATCATTGATAACTATTTCGGTAAACTACCATCACGACCTATACCATCATTAAACATTCCTGAAGAGAAACCTATTACAACTCCTATAGTAAAAGAAGTTTTAGGACCTGATGCAGAAAATTTGCTTATCGGATATCGCTTACCTGCTGCTGCACAAGTAGAGCTACCAATATTAGAAATTTTTGATAGAATTCTAAGCAATAGTGTAGCTGGATTGATAGATATAGATTTAGTAAAAAAACAAAAAGTCTTGAGAGCTAGCTCAGGTTCATTTACTCTAAAAGATTATAGTGTGTACTTCCTCATCGGCAAGCCTAAAGAAGGTCAAACGTTAGAAGAAGTTAAAGATTTATTATTGCAACAAATAGAGCGTGTGAAAAAAGGTGATTTCGAAGATTGGCTTTTAGAAGCTATAGTAAATGATGTCAAATTAGAAAGAATAAAGCAACTAGAAAATAATATTTATCGTGCTATGATGTATGTAGATGCATTCTCACTCGGTATACCTTGGGATAAATATTTAGAAACTTATGAACTTCTAAATAAGGTTACTAAAAAAGATGTAATAGATTTCGCTAATAAATATTTTCAAAATAATTATGTAATAGTTTACAAAAAAGTTGGCAAAGATCCTAATATTCAAAAAATACCAAAGAATAAGCTCACTCCTATAGAAACTAATAAAGATGCAGAATCAGAATTTTTCAAAAAAATTAAAGAAACCCCCGTACCTGATATAGAACCAGTATTTTTGGATTTTAATAAAGATATTGAATTTGCAGAATTTAATAAAGGTATACCTGTATGGTATATAAAGAATACCGAAAATCCGACTTTTCATTTAGAATTAGCATACGACATCGGGCTAGAACATTTTAAAGAATTGCAACTTGCTGTCAGATATCTTAAATTATTAGGTACTGATAAATATTCTCCAGAAGAAATATCAAATGAATTTTATCGCTTAGGCATCTCGTATCGTATAAGCTTAAACAATGATAAAACTTATATAATAATTTCTGGTCTTACAGAAAATCTACCTGCTGGATTAAATCTTGTTATGCACTTGATAAATAATGTTAAATCTGATGATACCATCTATAAAAATTTCGTAAATGATATAGCAAAAGAAAGAATCGATGCTACCAAAAGTATGGGATACATACTTGGTGGACTAGTGAGTTATAGCTTGTATGGCGAAGTAAATCCATTGACCAATACTCTATCTACTAAAGAACTAAAAAAAATGAAACCAGATGATTTATTAGCATTTGTAAAAAAACTACCCACTTATACTCAAAAAGTTTATTTTTATGGAGATATATCTTTAGATAAATTTCTTTCTATTTTAAATGATTACTATCATGTTAATCCTCCATTTAATACTATTGAAAAGAATTATAAATTTGAAATACAACCAACCGATAAAAATATAATCTATTGGGTCAACTATGATATACCTCAATCTCAATTATATATGTTTTCTCGTGGTCCCCAAGGTTATAATCCTAAATTAGAACCAACAGTAGAATTATTTAATGAATATTTTGGTGGTAGCATGAATAGTATTGTTTTTCAAGAAATGCGTGAGCGTCGTGCTTTAGCTTATTCAGCTATGTCTATGTATATATTGCCAGACCGAAAAGATGATTATGCTTTTAATCTGTCTTTTATTGGTACACAATATGATAAGCTTGACGGTGCAATAGATGGCTTTATAACTCTATTAAATGATATTCCTAGATCAGACAAATCTCTCGATTTAGCCAAAGATGCTATTATAAAGTCTTTACGTACCGAAAGAATTATACGCAATAATATTTTCGATGAATATGAAGTGGCTCTAGATAGAGGAATAGACTTTGATGTAAGGCAAATAGTTTTTGATGAAGTACCTAATTTATCTTTTGACGATATTAATAATTTCGCAAATCAATATTTGAAAGATAATAAATACACTTATTCTATTATCGGTAATAAAGAAGATTTACCTTTTAAAGATCTAAAAAAATATGGTAAAGCAAAAGAGCTGAAGATTTCTAAAATTTTACCTAACTAAACTTATATAAAATATTTTCAAAAAAAAGAGAGGTAAAATAAAAAATTACCTCTCTTTTTATTTATAAAAATTATTATTTTTGACATATAATTTTAAAATATACTTTTCTGAATAAAGATAAATTATATAGTAAATCAATGAAAAAAATAACTATTTCAGTAATTAATGATTTAGTAACAGATCAACGTGTTTATCGTACTTGTTTACTACTACACGAAATGGGATTCGAGCTTACATTGATAGGTAGAAAATTACCAGATAGCTTACCAATAGAGCGTCCATATAAGGTTAAAAGATTTAAATTTATAATTAATAGAAGTCCGATCTTTTATTTAGCTTATAATCTAAGACTGTTTTTTTATCTACTTGTCACACATCAAGATATTTTATGGTCAAATGACTTAGATACTCTACTGGCAAACTCATTAATTAGCATTATAAAAAATAAACCATTAATATATGACAGTCATGAATTATTCACTGAATCTACTCAATTATATAAGAGAAATTTTGTAAAAAAAATATGGGCAATAATTGAAAATTTTTGTTTCAATCATGTAGATACTTTTATCACTGTCAGTGAACCAATAGCCACATTTTACAAAAAGAAATATAAAAAACCAATTTACATTATTAGAAATTTACCAATGAGATTTAATGCTGATAAAAAACTATCTTATTCCCAAGATAAATTTACTCTAGTAATGCAAGGGAATGTAAATATTCGTAGAGGTTACGAAGAGGCAATTTTATCTTTAAAACAATTAGATGATGTATTTATGTACGTTATAGGAAATGGAGATGCTATTAATAAGCTAAAAGATATAATAGCAAAAGAAAAAATTAATGACAAAGTGCGACTAATAGCTAAACAGCCATATGAAGAGATGATGAGATTTACGAGCTCAGCTGATGTAGGATTATGTATAGAAAATCCAAATTTTTTAAATTCATACTATAGCTTACCAAATAAAATTTTCGAATATATACAAGCAGGAATACCTATTATTGCCACAAATTTACCAGAAATAAAAAAGATAATAGAAACTTATGAAGCTGGAATATTAATTGACGAGTTAACACCAGAAGCTATTGCTGAAGCAGTAAATAAAATAAAAAACAACCAAGATTTATATATAAAATTAAAAGAGAATGTAAATAAAGCAGCTGGAGAGCTAACATGGGAAAATGAAAGTAAAAAATTGAAAGAACTACTAGAAAAATACCTTTAAGGTTCAGCTGAAAAAGGTTTTGTAAATAAACAATATTTTTGTTAAACTTTCAATGATATTTAATATTTTAATTTCATTAATCTAAAATACCGCTCCCACGCCCACCTATCGTGCGATGACAGGTTCAATAGTCGCCCAATATCTGATTCTACCTTATCTTTCAAATACTTATTCATCACTACAAACCACATAAGGTAGTTCTGTAGATACTTTGTGGCAACACCTCTGAATTTCATCATCCAAACCAGAAAATCATTAATCTTTTTCTCTGCTACATTTACGCTATAAACAGCTAATCCTTTTATCTTACGAGGTACTAATACCTTTTTACTTGGTGATTCTTTCACTGCTTGCTCGAACTCATCATTTGGCTTAAAACATATCAAATTTTTCTCTGATACTCTGTGTTTTAGTTCTTCTTTTATTTGACTATTTTGAACTCTATTTTCTCCAGTATGTTTGAAAAGCAAATTACCTTCTCTATCTGTCATCACTAATACAGCAACATTAGGATGAACCGTATTCATAGCTTGCTCTTTTTCTTTTAGAGTTTTATATTTTCGTCCTTTCTCTGAATATTGCAGCAATAGTTCATCAGTTTCTGTTATACCAGAGAAGTTAATTCCTCCCTCTAATCCTTGAATTGCAGATAAAATCTTATGTCTCCATTTAAAACTTGTTGGTAGGCTAATGCCAACTTCTTTAGCACAAGCTCTTAGACTTTTTCCCTCTAGCATACATTTTAGATAATCTAGCATAAGGTAATATTTATGGGAGTAATAAACTATCGATTTTGCAGTTTCTCTGAATCTGTAACCACAACTTTTGCATTTATATACTTGCCTGCCATCACTCACACCAGCTTTGGTTACATATTCGCAATCACATCTGGGACAAATTGGGGCAGTAGATAGGATCTTTATTCTCTGATAATCTAATGCTGTTAATCTATTCTCATTGAGGAATTCATAGAGATTGTCTAGGAATTCACGTTTACCCTCTTTGGTCAGAGCCAGCATTTTTTCTATGTTTTCAGCTGTATATTCCATAATTTAAATTTTTTACAAAAATAACAAATATATTTAACATGAAAAGTTAAACATAAATGTTTTATCTTTACGATTCCATTATTTTTCAATAACAATCTCTCCATTCCCAATATTTATTTTCATATTATTTAAGATTTTTTTTTTAAATTTGCTATTCAGTTTGCTACTATATTAAATTTTTAAAATATGGAAAATAATGAAAAACTTATTGATATTAGAAAAGTAATCGGCGATAAAAATCCAAATTTATTAAAAATTTTGCCAAAATTTGTTATTAATTATATAAAAAATATTGTACACGAAGATGAAATTAATGCACATATTGCTAATAATAATGATATTTATGGAGTGCAATTCGTCGAGAATACTTTATTTGACCTTTTTGGAGTAAAAATTCAGTATCAAGGCTTAGAAAATTTAAAAAAATCTGAAAGATACATAGTAACTTCCAATCATCCTATGGGTGGATTAGATGGTCTGGCTATCATGTATGTAGTTAGTAAAATAAATCCTAATATTAAAGTGCCGGTGAATGATTTATTATTATACATTCCTAATTTGAAACCGATTTTTTTACCTATTAATAAACATGGTAAACAAAGCAGTGATGCTGCAGTTGAGATTGAGGAAGCTTATAATAGTGATGTTGCTATCATTTATTTCCCAGCTGGCTTGGCAAGTAGAAAAATTAATGGAAAAATCATGGATTTAGAATGGAAAAAATCATTTATTCAAAAAGCTAGACAATATCATCGTGATATTATTCCTGTTTATATTTCTGGAAAAAATTCTAATTTTTTTTATAATCTGGCTAATCTTAGGAAAAAATTAGGAATTAAGTCTAATATAGAAATGTTTTTCTTATCTAATGAAATGTTTAAACAAAAAGATAAAAATATAAAAATTATTTTTGGAGAACCTATTTCGTATAATTTTTTTGATAAATCTAAAACTGATAATGAATGGGCACAATATGTAAAAGATATCGTATATAAACTTGGTGAAAATATCGATAATTAATTCATTTTAAGTTTTTTCATTTTTTTAAGAAAAAATATTTTTATTTTTGTGAGTAATTAATAAAAAGTAATGATGTAATAGCATTAAATAACAACTTATTAAATAATTTTTATGTTAAAAAGTATTTAGTTTTTTTATAATTTTAATTAAGATTTATAATTTTGAAAAAATAATAAATCTAGTTAATAAATATAAAAGAAAATAATAATAATATGGAAGAAATAATAAAACCAGTTGATAGAGAATTATTAAAAAAAGAATTAACAATAGATAAATATATTCGGAAAACGAATTATAATAAAAATGAAATATATATTTTCACTGCAGATCAATGTCCTAATCTGATGTTAGAAGTTGGTAGATTGAGGGAAATAGCTTTCAGAGATGCAGGTGCTGGTACAGGTAAAGCAGTAGATATTGATGAGTTTGATATTGGTGATCTCAAATATAAGCAATTAATAGTGTGGGATCCTAAAAATGAAGAAATAATTGGTGGATATAGATTTATATTGTTAAAAGATGTTTTGAATTTCTATAACGGAGAGTTGCACTTAGCTACTACGCATATGTTCAATTTTTCTGAATTATTTATTAAAAAATATGCTACTCAAACAATAGAGTTAGGTAGGAGTTTTGTACAGCCCAAATATCAACCTCAAAAAGATCAAAGGAAAGGAATTTTTTCTTTAGATAATCTATGGGATGGATTGGGAGCACTAACTATAGACTACCCAGATATTAAATATTTCTTTGGTAAAGTAACATTATATCTTAATTTTGATCAATTAGCTAGGGATGCTATTGTATTTTTCATGCATAAGCATTTTCCTGATAATGAACACTTGATATCACCTAAAATGCCTCGTAATTATTCGAATGATGTGTCTATTTTTGAACAATTATTTTCATCAGATTCTTATGAAGAAAATTATAAAAAATTAATAACTTTTGTGAAATCTAGAGGCGAAACTATTCCTCCATTAGTGAATGCATATATGAGTCTATCTAGAACAATGAAAACTTTTGGTATTTCTATTAATCCACAATTTGGTCCCGTTGAGGAAATAGGGATTTTAGTTACTATAGATGATGTATATCCTAGTAAAATTAGAAGACATGTAGATTCATATTTAAAAGAAAAAAATGAATATAAAAACAGTTAAATATATTAAAAGTTGTGTCTCATTAAAAGATTGTCCTAGTACCAATTTCCCAGAATTCGCATTTATTGGTAGATCTAATGTGGGTAAATCTTCATTAATTAATGCTTTAGTTAATCAAAAAATTGCTTATACTTCGTCCACACCTGGGAAAACTCAAACTTTGAATTTCTATCTCGTTAATGAAAAATGGTACCTCGTAGATTTGCCAGGATATGGATATGCTAAAACATCACAAAATACTAGAAAACAATTAACAAAAATTATTAATGAATATCTCATTAATAGAAAGCAATTATACATAACTTTTATCTTAATAGACTCGACTATACCTCCACAAAAAATAGATCTGGATTTCATCAATAATTGTGGTCAAGAACAAATACCTTTAGCCATTGTTATGACTAAAATTGATAAAGAAAGAAAATTGATTATAGAGAAAAATAAAAATGCTTTTATTGATGAATTATCAAAATATTGGGAAACATTACCACCTATATTTATGACATCCTCAACCAAAAAAATTGGCATTGTGGAATTATTAAATTATATCAATAATATCTTACAGACTTCATAAATAAATGGGTTGAAATAAGTGCTTCTATTACAAATTTTAAAATTTTTGTATAAAAATAATAACTATAAAAATAATTTTCAGCTTGAATTAATACTATATTAGGGAATTATTTGACTTAAAATAAGTAAAATATAAGTTTAATATGGTTTAAACACATCACTTAAGATTTTAAATTTCTTAGTAATGCATGTAATTATTTTGTATTCTCATTAAGAAATTAATTAAGAATAAAGCGACTAATTCAATGAGTTATTTATAAATATTTAATTAAAACATTTAATTTTCTAAAAATTTTATTATATTCGCAAAAAAGTTTATAAAAATGAATGATTTCGAAAAAGCCATTTTGCAGGGCATACCAGATGAAATACCAGAAATGCCAGCATTTGATGAAAACATAAATAGAGCTCCCAAACGTAGACAAATATTGACGGAGAATGAAAAAAAATTAGCTCTTAAGAATGCTTTACGTTATTTCCCAGCAAAACATCATGAATTTCTAGCAAAAGAATTTCTAAATGAATTAAATAAATATGGTAGGATTTATATGTATAGATATAGGCCTACATATCCTATATATGCTAGAAATATTAATGAATATCCAGCTAAATCTAAAAAAGCTGCTGCTATTATGATGATGATACAGAATAATCTAGATCCACGCGTAGCTCAGCATCCTTACGAACTAATAATTTATGGTGGTAATGGGTCTATTTTTCAGAATTGGGCTCAGTATTTATTAACGATGCAATATCTAGCTACGATGACGGATGAGCAAACTTTAGTAATGTATAGTGGCCATCCTATGGGACTTTTTCCTAGCTCCCAAGATGCACCGCGTGTAGTAGTAACTAATGGACTGATGGTGCCTAACTATAGCAGTATGAATGACTATGATAGATATAATGCTCTCGGAGTAACACAATATGGACAGATGACTGCAGGCTCATATATGTATATAGGTCCACAGGGAATTGTTAATGGTACTACTGTAACAATTCTAAATGCTGGTAGAAAAAAAGAACCTGGCAGACAAAATCTCAATGGTATGCTATTCGTATCTTCAGGGCTCGGCGGTATGTCTGGTGCTCAACCTAAAGCTGCTAAAATAGCTGGTGGTGTAGCTGTAATAGCTGAGATAAATCCTAAACCGTTGAAAACAAGATTAAATCAAGGTTGGTTAGATGAATATTATGATACTCTTGATAAGCTAATACCTAGACTGAGAGAGGCAATGAATAATAAAGAAAATGTTTCTATTGGTTATTTAGGTAATATTGTCGATTTATGGGAAAGATTATATGATGAAAATATAAAAGTAGATATAGGTACAGATCAAACTTCTCTACACAATCCATATCAAGGTGGTTACTATCCTGCAGGTCTCACCTATGAAGAGTCTAATGAATTGATGAGCAAAAATCCAGAACTTTTTAAACAAAAAGTACATGAAAGTCTAAAACGTCAAGTGGCTATTATAAATAAGCATGCCCAGCTTGGTATGTATTTCTTCGATTATGGTAATGCTTTTTTATTAGAATCTAGTCGTGCAGGTGCAGATATTTTGCTACCTAATGGTGAATTTAAATATCCTAGCTATGTACAAGATATAATGGGACCTCAATTTTTTGATTTTGGATTTGGTCCATTCAGGTGGGTTTGCACTTCTGGCGATCCTGCAGATTTAGATAAAACTGACAAAATAGCTGGAGATATTTTAGAAGAAATGTACCAAACAGCTCCTGATGAGATAAAACTGCAGCTGAGTGATAGTATACATTGGATTAGAAATGCTAAAGCTAATAAATTAGTTGTAGGCAGTCAAGCTAGAATATTGTATGCTGACGGAGAAGCTAGAGTAAAGATATCAAAAGCTTTTAATGAAGCTATCAAATCTGGATATATTAGTGCACCGATAGTATTAGGTAGAGATCACCATGATGTTTCTGGCACAGATTCACCATTCCGTGAAACTTCTAATATATATGATGGTAGTAAATTCACTGCTGATATGGCAACACAGACTTATGTAGGTAATGCTGTGAGAGGTGCTACGTGGATTTCTCTGCATAATGGTGGTGGTGTAGGCTGGGGAGAAGTGATAAATGGTGGATTTGGCTTAGTCTTAGATGGTAGTGATGAGGCAGATAGAAATCTAAAGAGTATGCTCTTTTGGGATGTGATTAATGGTATCTCTCGTAGAAGCTGGGCTCGTAATAAAAATGCAATCTTTACACTTAATAGAGCTCTAAAACATCATAAAGATCTAGCTGTTACTCTTCCTAATATTGCTGATGATGACCTAATTAATAAACTTTTTGAATAATTTCTTATTTTATTCATATTAATAATCTGATGAAATATAAAAAATATCTTTTTGCACTTTTATTTTTAATTTTTTTATTTATCATAGCTGCATGTCAGACTCAAAATAAACCCTTACCTAATAAGTTAAAAAAATATAATCCTAAAAAATGTAATACTTGTCCTGGCTTTAGTTATAATATTTTCAAATCAGATCACACAACTATATAAGTATCAATGATGGCTGGCTGCAATACGATAAATGGTCTGAACCACTGATTTCCAGACAATCTTTGCTGGCTTCGATACGCCCTATCGGGATACTGAGCCAGCAAAATAAACGTACTGATGGTGGCTGAGTAGAACTTTGCAATAGCAAAGTTTGTATCGAAGTCACCACAACAACAAAGTCAGTCTATTAGTGATATACAGCGAATATTTTTTGAGAAATACCATTGTCATTGATTATTTGTAATAAATATGTCCCGCTAGTGAGCATAGATACATCTAATGTCATTTTATCAGATGAAAAGTCTAAATTAATTATTTGTCGTCCATCCAATGAATAGACTATAAGAGATGATCTTGTAATTTTAGATAATTCTATTGTGATAAAATCTGATGCAGGATTTGGATAAATATTGAAATCATTTGAATACAATTCAATATTATTACAAGGATCTACAAATACTGTTGCAGGAACTCGTTCACTAATGCAGCTGTCTCCTTTTATTTCCCAATTATAAAAAAAGTAATAATAATTTAAATCATTTGCTGAGTTTCCAGTTATGCTTAGTACATTAGTTATCTCATAAGGATATTGTGTGCCAGCATTATTCCTATATAAATTGGGATAAGTAGAGCATGCCAATCTCAAATTATTTTGTACAGGTAAATCAAAGTTTAAATTTACCCTACTAATGCCTGCAGGTATATTTACAGTTGCTGATTGCAAAATATTATTATTCTCATCTTTTAGAGAAATAGTGCGGTTACCTGAGGAGTTTGCATTTACCTCTACTGATAATAATTTAGTAGGTTGATAACAGTTAAAAATCAAATAATGTGAAGTCCAAGAATTAAAAAAACCACCATTAGTATTAGAATCTGTACTACCAACATTCTGAATAGCTGCTTCTGTATTACTTTCTACCCATACAGTTGTTTGTTCAGTAATATTAGGAATAATATAATAGCTGCCAGTAAAGATAGGAGTTAAGTCATTTTCATTTTCATACCAATTGATATTGCCATTTGATATAGCATACAATGTGGCAGATTCACCTTCACATACTGTAGTATCATTTACTATTGGAGCTAAGTTGCCAATTTGGATAAAATGATTTTTTGTTTCTGTATAATTACCACATAAGCCCGCATCTGCTACTAATGTAACTGTGTAAAACCCATCTGAATTATATGTATGAGTTGGTGCAACTTCATTACTATTATTCCCATCACCAAAATTCCAACTAAAATTCTCTACATTCTGTGATAAATTTGTGAAATTTACTGTATATGGAGCAGAACAAGTGGTTAATGGGTCAGCTGAAAAATCTACTGACATAGGTAAATACTCAGCATGTATATTCCTTATAATCGTGTCATTATGAAGGTTAAGATCTATGCTATTATTTGGATTTTTACAATATACAATAAAACTATTATCTCCGTTCAGTAATTGTAAAGCAGTTAAAGTTACTGTATCTTTGCCCAAAGGAGCAAGATTACCATTCCAATTAAAACATTGTGGTTGTTGATTGGCATAAGAATAACAAATCGTTAGAGACGTTAAATTTTGAGTGCTTAGATTCTGGATAATAACTTTGGGAGAAATATTTATGTCATAGCAATTGTATGATATAGATGGTTCTATCACTTTAGATAGTTTAGCATCTAGGGTTAGTAATTGTTGATTAACTTCTATTTTTTCAATATACGGAATTTTATTTTGTTTCGTAGCTACTATCAGTAAGCTATCATCACTAGAAAGATCTGGAAATGTGAGATTCACAGAATTTCCTGAATAGCTATATTTAGCATCTAATAATGTACCATTTACTGATAATGCTACCAATGTATATGGTTCAGTATTAACTGTTAAAGAATTATCTCCTATCATTAAAGGTTCATCATAAGAAATATTTAATGGATCTGGTACAGAAAAGTAATTCATTGTAGATGGATCACCAAAAAGATGATAAATCTCCCAATAATATTGTTTCATACTAGAATTAGACCCTTGAACAGCTAAATTACCACCATGCACCATCTCTGCATTGGTAATAAACCAATCAGAATATGGTTCACCATGAGTGTGAAAAACTCTATCATAAGCTCCTAAATTAGAACTGTTGTATGTAGGATTTGCAGATATACTGTTTCTATATCCCACACCCCAATAATAATCTTCATTCCAATAAGAATAATCTGAAGCTCCAATGTATGCTACAGCTCCTTTATTAGCGACTCTTGTTATAGCTTCACCGAAGCATTCACTTACTTCGAATTTGCTAGATTGGCAGCAATTTCCTACCATCAATCCATACTTATATGTGTTTTGTAATGATGATATATTAGATATTAAAAAAGATGGATCTGCCCAGCCATCTGAGCTACAATGAGCTGTATAGTTGGCATAACCAGTGCCATGGCTGATTTTAGAAATCATATCTGCTGAGGCTCCACTATTACTGCTAGCAGGATATAAATAAGTATTACTATATATTCCATTACTACTATTAAAATAGTTCTGTGTGCCATAATTAATTTGTCCATTAGCATATTTAGAAGAGTAAGAAGCATCTACTCCTGCCACCATCACAACAGTATCCAGATATGATTTCATCGGCATTTGGTATTTTTCGTAAGTAATTGTCTTATTAATAATATTTTGTAGCTGAGTAGTATTTTGTGCACTGTAACGAGCATAATACAAATCTGGTAAATAATCACTAGAGCCATCATAGCATGCATAATATAGATCTGTAACGTGTGAATTTTGAGTAGTTCCATTATAAGCTGGTATTCCATCTATATCTCCAACTAATAATAAAAAAGTAGGTGATGGAGTGATATTGTTATATAAATTTTGTAAATAATTTTTAATATTTGTTGTACTACTACCGATCACATCTGTATATCCAACTACTACATTGTAACCCTTCTCAGTTTTCCAGCGAATAAATGGTTGCAACGTAGTAGCGAAGGTTGGTGGAGCTATTATTACATAGGTAATAGGATAGCTTGTGATCACATCTTTATTGTAATTGTCTTGATAATTTAGTAATTTAGAAAATTTGAAAAAAGGTGAATATAGTTTATTTTTTAACTCTTTATAATTATTTATATTTTGGGTATTGAAAACTACCTCTAGCTCTACTTCATATGTTACTTCTAAATAATTTTTTACTGGATTGTATGCAAAAGGATTTATCTTTAATAGTCCAATGCCTACGCCGCGTTGTTTACCTTGATACTCAATCTCAGCTATAGATTTTTTGATTAAGGTGTCTGTGCTATAATAGTTACTATCAATATAGAATGGCACCGATTTAGGATCTGTACTTTTGCTAATGCTTGGTTGAGCAGGAATTATTGGTGAAGAAAATCCATGATCGCTCAGTCTAATGATTTGTTTCTTTTCAGAAATTATGTTTATACTTAGGTTCTCACTCGGCATTTCTATTAAATGGTTAATAGTCGGCAACTGAGCTTTACCTGCATCAAATATGCTAGCTAAAACATCATTATTAATTTGTGTGAAATTTCCATTTGGAGTATTTATGTTTTGTAGCTCTATGTATGGTAGTGAAACTTTTACTCTGAAACTACCTGTCTCATTATTTATTAATTGCCAAATATTTTTTTCACTAGTTGAAAAATTAATTGTTTGTGATTGCGAAAAAATTGTTTTTACTAAACACAATAAAATTAAAAGGGTTAAAACTTTTTTCATTTTTGTATAATTTTGTAGTAAAATTAGTATATTTTTTAGTTATTGAAATAATAAATATAATAATTTTTTATTTTTCTATTGATATTTATTGAATAGTCATTAAATTATAGCAATATTGACCTAAATTTTTTATAATGACAACAATAAAAAAGCTATTTTGTTTTTTTGTAGAAAAAATTTATTAAGATAGCAATATCTGCTGGAGAAATACCCGTAATACGACTTGCTATGCCGATATTCGCAGGTTTTATTTTATTTAATTTCTGCCGAGCTTCTATTGAAATATTTTTAATATTTTGATAGTCGAAATCTTGTGGAAGTCTCATTTGATCAAATTTTATCAATTTTTCTGCAAGTTCATTTTCTTTTTTTATATATTCAGCATATTTTATCTCTATTTCAAGGGTTTCGATGAAATGAGATGGTTTATCTTTTATAAGATTATTAATTTCTTCAAAATTTTTTGCTAAATCTATTATAGAAATTTCTGGTCTCATTATCAATTGAGTCCATTTTATTTTTTGTTTAATAGGAGAAGAGTTAATTGATGACAAGTAATTATTTATTTTATCTGGTTCTATCGATTTTACATTCAAATATGTAGAGACATTTTTAATAAAATCCAGTTTTTCTAGTATTTTATTGTATCTATCATCATTGATTAATCCGATTTCATGTGCGATAGGAGATAGCCTAATATCAGCATTATCTTGACGTAATATCAGCCTATGTTCTGCTCTACTTGTAAACATACGATATGGTTCATCCAAAGTTTTGGATATTAAATCATCTATTAAGACTCCGATATACGCTTGGCTACGAGATATTATTAGATTTTGTTGATTATTAATTTTAAGATGGGCATTTATCCCAGCTATTAACCCTTGAGCAGCAGCTTCTTCGTAACCAGTTGTCCCATTTACTTGACCTGCAAAAAATAATTTTTCTATTTTTTTGGATTCTAAAGTATTATTTAATTGATAGGGAAGGAAATAATCGTACTCTATAGCATAGCCAGGTTGGATGATGTGAGAGTTTTCTAAACCATTTATAGAGTGTAATGCCTCGATTTGTATATCTAATGGTAGAGATGATGAGAATCCATTAAGATAATATTCATAAGTATTCCATCCATCAGGCTCTACAAATAATTGATGTGCATTCTTGCCACTAAATCTAACAATTTTATCTTCTATTGATGGACAATATCTGGGTCCTACGCCCTTAATAATACCTGTAAAAAGTGGAGATAAATGAAAACCTTTTTTCAAAATTTCATGAGTTCGCTCATTAGTATATGTTATCCAGCAATTTCTTTGTTTTTCTAATGGTTTAGTTTCATCTGAAAAAGAAAATTTAGAAGGGTTGTCATCACCAGGTTGCTCTATCATTTTAGAGAAGTCAATAGTGCGACCATCTAGTCTAACAGGAGTCCCAGTTTTCAACCTATCACTTTCGATATTAAGTCTCTTTAGAGATTCTGTCAATCCATGAGCTGCAGGCTCTCCGAGTCTACCTCCTGATATTTGCACTTGTCCAATAAAAATTTTACCATTTAAGAAAGTTCCAGCAGTTATGATAGCAGCTTTTGCCTTAAATTCTACTCCCATTTTAGTTTTGATAGCAAAGTAATTATCTAGTGGCTCAATGTCTATCACTTCATCTTTCCATAGAAAAAGATTGGGAGTATTTTCTAAAATTTCTCGCCAATAATAAGAATATAACCATCTATCATTTTGTGATCTAGGACTCCACATAGCTGGACCTTTTGACCTATTAAGCATACGAAATTGTATCATGCTTTTATCTGCTATAATACCTGTATAGCCTCCTAAAGCATCAATTTCTTTTACTATTTGTCCTTTTGCTATTCCGCCAATACTAGGATTGCAAGATAGCCGTGCTGGATTAGTAACATCTAAAGTAATCAAAACAACTCTAGAACCAAGTCTCGCAGCTGCTACAGCTGCTTCACATCCTGCATGCCCAGCACCTACAACTACTATATCAATATTATCTAATAAATCCATCCAACCAAATAAATACTTTTCTTGTTTTGAGATTTTTATTAAGAATCTCTAGTTAAAATAGTAAAAAATTAATTTTTATATTCGATAATTACAGCACCTAAAATCATATCATTACCTAGTACTGGTGATGCAACTATGGTTTTATTATTTTGTTGTATTACGGCTAATTTTTGTATGTTTGACCATTCAGTGATGACGTTTTGATCTTTCATATCTGTAGAAAAAACAACTCTGCCACTAGGATCTACTACTTTTATATTATCTACGTATTGATATTTTATTAATTCTTGACTATATAATTTCACTTGTTCTAGATTCTCTCTAAGCATTTCGCTACGTACTGTCCATGTGAATACTTTTGTTAACCAAGTAAAATTATCTTTTTTTAAACTGTCTACTAGTGCAGCATTCTTCATATTTATATCAGAAATCTCTTGTTTATGTTGTTTTTGCTTTATCATGAGATTTATACCTAAATAGATAATAGCTATTAGCATAATTATCATTACTATAGTAGCTCCTACATTTCGTTTAAACCATGATTTTTTCTTTGATTTTTTTTCGGTATCTTCTTTGACCTGATTTTCTTTATCCTGATTTTCAGGATTTATTGATTGATTAATTTCTTCCATAATTTTTTTTACAAAATTATAAATAAATTTAATTATTTATAGATAAATAATTTGAGAAGATAGTTTTATTTTTTTATAAAATTTTATAGAATCTGGATTTTAGTAATAAATATATTTAATAAGAGTATAATTTGATTTTTAATAAAATTTTCTGATATCTTCTTTATTATTCAGCTATAAAAAGAAAGAAGCAAAGAAAAATTTCCGCTGGGGAAATAATTTGATAAAACTACGCAACCACTCATTGGGGTTTACAAACTCGCAAGCTAAAGCTTGCTCAAACAGTGTAAACCCTTCTGTCCTCCGCGGCTTGTTTGTTTTATAACAATTAATTCCCCAATGCGGTATTAATTCGAGTAGAGAATAAATTTTGGAGTTATTCTCTTTATTATTTAAAAGACTATTTTAAAAATTTTATTTAGTAATATTAAAAATTAAAATCTGAGGCACAGATTCATTTTGTTCTTTGTAAAGAATAAAATAAATTTTAAAGATATTAGAACCGGATTCATATTTACACATTACATAAGTTTTATTAGAAGATAAATTACCAGTATTAACATCAGAAATAGATTTAATAGGAAATTTTATAAAAAATTCATCCAAAAGAGCCATGGCTTGACTTCTAGAGTAATTACCTTTATTATTTAATAAAGTCATTTCAATATTATTAGCAAAATATTGACCTACACAACGAATATTTTGAGCATTTAGACAAGAAATTATTTTGTTTACTATAGGGTCATCTATACTCGAAATTTGACTATCATTGTCATTAGCAAATGTGAAATTGATATTAAAAAAAAATAAAATTATAAAAGACAAATGTAAAAATTTTTGCATTTCTTATATTTTCCTATTTCCTTGCAAATATTGAACCAAAATTTTATATAAACAAAATATTATTAATAAATTTTAGAAACTAATTATATAAAAAATAACAACATCATTTGTAAAAATTAAATTAATTTCGCAATAAAAAAATGGTTAGAGTACGTTTCGCACCTAGTCCTACTGGACCATTACATATAGGAGGAGTGAGGACTGCCTTATATAATTATTTATTTGCTAAAAAAAATAATGGAATTTTCATATTAAGAATAGAGGATACTGATCAGAATAGATTTGTCCCTGGAGCAGAAGAATACATTTTAGAATCTTTAGACTGGTGTGGTATCAAATTTGATGAAGGAGTACATGTAGGAGGCGAATATGGACCATATAAACAAAGCTTGAGAGCCAATATTTATGAAGAATACATCAATATTTTAATAAAAAATGATAAAGCATATTATGCATTTGAAACTACAGAAGAATTAAATGCTTTACGTAAAGATTATGAAAGTAGAGGAGAAACATTTCAATATGGTATCAATAATAGAAAAAAATTAAAAAATTCATTAACACTCTCAAGCAGTGAAGTTAACGATATATTAAATTCTGGTCATCCATATGTAATAAGGTTTAAAGTGCCAGAGCAAAAAGAAATAATCATAAATGACATAATAAGAGGAGAAGTTAGAGTAAAATCTGAAATAATAGATGATAAAATACTATTCAAAAGTGATGGGTTGCCTACTTATCATCTAGCTAACATAGTTGATGACCATTTAATGGAAATCTCTCATGTAATACGTGGTGAAGAATGGTTACCCAGCTTACCTTTGCACGTTTTACTCTATGGAGCATTTGAATGGGAAATGCCAGAATTTGCCCATTTACCATTAATCTTGA
This sequence comes from Bacteroidales bacterium, assembly GCA_033809015.1. Lineage (GTDB taxonomy): Bacteria > Bacteroidota > Bacteroidia > Bacteroidales > DTU049 > DTU049. Next base: position 1,091 of record JAPXMM010000027.1, on the reverse strand, counting down.
GACCAGATGGTAATGGTAAACTAAGTAAAAGAGATGGTGATAGATTAGGCTTCAGTGTATATCCTATAACATGGAAAGATCCTAAATCAGGAGAAATATATCGAGGATTTAGAGAAGATGGCTATTACCCAGAGGCTTTTGTAAATATGCTTGCACTATTAGGATGGAATCCTGGTGATGATAGAGAAATAATGTCTATGCAGGAAATGATAGAATCTTTTGATCTAGGGCATGTACATAAAGCAGGAGCTAGATTTGATCCAGTAAAAGCACAATGGTTCAACCATGTTTACTTACAAGCAAGAGATATTAAGCTAGTTGCGGAAGAATTTAAGAATGAATTATCTAAACATGGCATAGACATTACTATAGAAAAAGCAGAATATATTTCTGAAATGATGAGAGAAAGAGTGAATTTTGTGAAAGAAATGGTCACTGAATCAATGTTTTTCTTTAAAGCACCAGAAGAGTTAGATATGAAAGCTATTAAGAAATGGGGTACAGAAAAAAGTATAGAATGGATAAATGACATAATAGAAAAATTCAAAGAAATGACTACTTTCGAATCTGCATTAATAGACGAAGTGATGAATACATACGTAAAAGAAAAAGAATTAAAAGCAGGTAATTTTTATAATACAATACGAATATGCTTAGTAGGTACCAGTAGGGGACCACACCTATCGAAGATAATGGAATATATAGGGAGAGAAGAGACAATATCAAGGTTAGAAAAGGGGAAGAAGTTTTTTTAGAAAGGAAAAAGAAGGGGGTAGGGGAGGGGCAAGTAAAAGATTAATCTTTTAAAATTAGTATTGGATTTAATCTTAACTCCATATATACATACCATGCTTGCCTATCTGATGAAGCTAAATTCAGCATCCTGCCTACATCTTCTACTAATTTCTTTAACAAATATTTATGTTTTATTATATACCACATTATGTAGCTTTGCAGGTACTTAGTAGCCACTCCTCTGAATTTATTGTTTATCCAATTCACAAATATGCCTGTATGCTTCTCTATAGCTGACAATCCATACAAATCATTTTTGCTCTTTTTATTTTTTATTATCTCTTTTCTTCTAAGCT
>JAPXMM010000026.1:0-21834 GCA_033809015.1 Bacteroidales bacterium | reverse complement strand
AAAAATTAGATTTTTGTAGACTCACAATTTTTGATTAATTTTGCAAAAAAAGAGTTATGAAAACTGTAAAAATTGCAATCAATGGTTTCGGTAGAATAGGAAGAAACGTATTTAAAGTATTAGAATCCAGAAATGATGTGGACATTGTAGCTATTAACGATTTAACAGCTCCAGCTACATTAGCACATTTATTAAAATATGATTCAGTATTTGGAGTTTTTAATGGCACTGTAGAAGCTAAAGAACAAAGTATAGTAGTAAACAACAAAGAATATAAAATCTTTGCAGAAAAAGATCCCACTGTGCTGCCATGGAAAGAATTAGGAATAGATATAGTATTAGAATGTACTGGCAAATTTAGAGATAGAGAAGGATTAATGAAACATATCCAGGCAGGAGCTAAAAAAGTAATCATAAGTGCTCCAGCTAGCAAAGGAACTGATGTAGACATCACAGTAGCTATAGGTGTAAATGATAATAAATTGACTAAAGATCATATTTTGATTTCCAATGCTTCTTGTACTACAAACTGTTTAGCTCCAGTCGTTAAAGTTTTGCAGGAGAATTATGGTATAGAATATGGTTTTATGAACACTATTCATGCATATACTAATGATCAAATAATTCTAGACTCTCCACATAAAGATTTACGTAGAGCACGCTCTGCAGGTTTATCTATTATTCCTACATCTACAGGTGCTGCTAAAGCTATTGGGCTAGTAATGCCAGAGCTTGCAGGTAAATTGAATGGAAGCTCTATGAGAGTTCCAGTGCCAGATGGCTCAGTTATTGATTTATATGTTTTCTTGCAAAAAGATACTACTGCTGAGGAAATAAATGCTAATATCAAAAAATATGCTGAAGGTAGTCTAAAAGGTATTTTGCAATATTGTGAAGATCCTATAGTAAGTCATGATATCATAGGAAATACACACTCTTCTATAGTAGATGCTGAGCTTACTTTTGTTACTGAAAAAAGATTTGCTAGGATAGTCGCTTGGTATGATAATGAATTTGGCTATTCAAATAGATTAGCTGAAATAGCTGTCAAAGTTGGACAAATAGAATAAATTTTTTTAAAATAAATGTTTTTAACTACTTTAATAATTGTTTTCTCATTAATGATATTGGCTGTCGCAGGCATAGGAATTAAAATGTTTTTTAAAAAAGATGGAAAATTTGAAAAAAAATGCTCTGTGATAAACCCTAAAACAGGAGAAAAAATTTCTGCTTGCATGCGATGTGAGGAGGAATGTGCTGAAAAACAATAATTTATTATGAGTTTAAATATCAAATATGAAAATATGCTCGATGATTTCGAGCCTAATGATGGCTATGCTAGAATAGATTATTACGACGAAGAAACTATAAATAAATTAGCAGAACATTATTATGAAATACTAAAACTAATCGGTGATAATCCCGATAGAGAAGGACTAGAAAAAACACCTATCAGAGTCGCTAAATCAATGCAATTTCTAATGCATGGCTATTATGCTGATCCAGAACAAATATTACGTTCTGCTATGTTTAAAGAAGATTATCGAGAAATGGTGATAGTGAAAGATATAGAAATATATTCTATGTGTGAACATCATATGTTACCATTTTTTGGTAAAGCACATGTAGCTTATATACCTAATGGGAATATCGTCGGCTTAAGTAAAATAGCAAGAGTTGTAGATGTGTATGCTCGCAGACTACAAGTGCAAGAAAGATTGACTACTCAAATAAAAGAATGTATACAAAATATTTTACACCCTCTTGGAGTAGCTGTAGTAATAGAAGCACATCACTTATGTATGATGATGCGTGGAGTACAAAAACAAAACTCTGTAATGGTAACCTCCGATTTCACTGGTGCTTTTAGAAAAGAAGAAACTCGCGCCGAATTTTTATCTCTCATTGGTACTAAACAATTACATTAATTATATTTTTATTTGTTTGTTAATAAAAAGCCATATAAATTTTTAATTTATATGGCTTTTTTATGTACTACCTTATTGACAATGTTTTAAAAATAAAATAATAAATTTTAATATTCATAATCCAGAGGTATATTTTTATAGTTTTTATCCAAACTTTTAAAAATGATATTTTTCATTTTTGGCAAAATAATACATATTATTATTTTATTTTGCAATAATATAATTTTAAAAATTATCAAAATAATGATACCAATAGAAGAATTTTATTCAGATCCTAGAATAGTAGAAAATCTAAACGCTTGCATCAATTGTGGTGTATGTACAGCAATTTGCCCAGCTGCAGATTATTATGACTATGAACCTCGATATGTACAGCGTGTGGTGCTATCACATGATCCTGTAGCTTTGGAGGAGTTAATGTCATCAGATTACATTTGGTATTGTGGGCAATGTATGTCATGTAAAGCACGTTGCCCTAGAGAAAATGCTCCAGGAGTAGTAGTCAGTGCACTTAGATATTGGTCTCAGAAAACAGGTCTTTTTGCTAAGAGCAAAATGGGAAGAAATCAAGTGATAATAAAGCAAACTGTAGGACAAAATATTTATGATTTTGGTTATTGTGTACATCCATCTAGATTAACAAAAGAAGCACATCCTGAGCAAGGTCCAGTATGGGAATGGGTTTATAATCATCGCGAAAAAGCTTATTCTCTGGTAAATGCAAATATTGATAAAGAAGGTGCTGGTCCTATGAGAAAAATTTCTGATAAAGCTATGAATGAAATACATTCTATTCTAAAAGGGACTGGTGCATTAGATCTTTGGGAAACAATAGAAAATACTGTTAAAGAAACTTCAATTAATGATAAAAAATTTTAATATATGGGAGCAAACATTGAACCTAAAAAAAGAATTTATTGGCGAGAATATATAAAGGATATTCCTAAAAATGATTATTTCTTTTTCCGTAGCTGTATCAGACAAACTTTTTTTCCTGGTGCAGAGCAAATGTTCTTAAAAATTCTTAAAAATAATTTGAACATTAATTACAAAGATGATCCTAATCTAACCACATGTACTGGTATAGGTTATCACAGTGATATCATTCCTTTAGATACCATTCATACTATGGTAGCTAGACATTTTTCTCTAATGAATGAATCTGGTTATTCTAATTTTGTAATATCTTGTGTAACTACTTTCGGTGTGATGACAGAAGCTCTAAATATGTGGCACGAATTTCCAGAAACTTTAGAAAAAACTCGTGAGAACCTTTATAAAACAACTGGAAGAACTTTTGAACTACCTAAAACTATTGCTCATGCTAGCGATATAATCTATTTTTATAGAAATGAAATAGCCAATCAATTAAAATATAGACTTACTAATCAATTCACAGGCGAGCCATTGAAAGTAGTAGATCACGTAGGTTGTCATTATGCTAAGATTTTTCCTCAGCATGGTGTAGGTGGTGCCGAGTTTCCAAAAGTATTATCTGAAATGATAAATGCGTGGGGCGGTGAAATAATCGATTATCCAGAGAGAAGACATTGTTGTGGTTTTGGCTTTAGACAATATCTAATAAAAGAGTCTCGTGGATATTCTCTCACACATTCTCAAGTGAAATTCGAAAGTATGGAGCCTTATCATCCAGATTTTATTATCACTAATTGTCCTGGTTGCAATATGTTTATGGATCGTTGGCAATATGTAATTCAAGAAACTACTGGAAAAACATATTCTGAAGATACTAATGGTATTCCAGTTTTGACATATGAAGAAATTGCTGCTTTATTATTAGGCTATGACCCTATCGAGATAGGTCTTTTCATGCATCAAATTAACGTTTTACCATTATTAGAAAAATTAGGTATCGATTTCGATAAAGATAAATTTGTTGCTTTGCGTTCAGAAAGTATGCAGTTACAACCTCAAATGTAAAAATTAAATATTATGAAAAAAATAGCAGTCATTGGCGGTGGTGTGGCAGGTTTAGAAGTAGCTAAACAATTGCTAGAAGCCAATATTCCAGTTACTTTAATAGAGCAAAGCTCAAAAATCGGCGGAAATATTAAAAATTATGCATATCTATTCCCAGATTTTTATAATGCTGAAGAATTATTAAATTCCTATCAGTATCTCATCACAGATCCTAACCTACAACTACTCTTAAATACTGAAGTAGCCAAAATAGATTTTTCTAAAAAAACTTATAATATTTTAACAAAAGATGGCATTTCTGTACCAGCAGATGCGATAGTTATAGCTACTGGTTATAATACTTTCGATGCTAGACTAAAAGAGGAATTTGGTTATGGTATTTATAAAAATGTTATTACTTCAGTGCAATTAGAGCAAATGTTTAAAAATAAAGAAATTAAAACACCTAGTGGCAAAATACCTGAACGAATTGGTTTTATTCATTGTGTAGGCTCACGAGATGCTAAAGTAGGTAACACTTATTGCTCTCGTCTATGCTGTGTAACTGCTATTAAACAAGCTATAGAAACTAAAAAGCTTTTACCTTCTGCAGAAATTTTTTGCTTTTATATAGATTTACGTATGTACGGACTTCTTTTTGAGGATTTATATCTAAGTGCTCAGAGAGATTATAATATTCAATTTGTACGTGGTAGACTTTCTGAAGCTAGTGAAATGCTAGATAAAAGAATACAAATAAAAGCTGAGGATACTCTCATGGGTAGACCACTACAAATGAGTGCCGATATGATAGTATTAATGGTAGGTATGGAAGCTTCTGATTTTTCTAAACAATTTAAATATCATAATGGATTAGATGTGAATGAGCATGGATTTTTCAGTCCTATTAATCCTCATAATTTGAAAAATTTGACTTCTAAAGAAGGTATCTTCCTCGCTGGCACAGCCATTGGTCCAATGTCTGTAGGAGAAACCATAGACCATGCCAGAGGAACAGCGCTCTCTATACTTTCTTTCATTAATGCTAATTAATTTAAATGATATTAGAATTATTTAAAAAAATAAATTAAAATAATAGTTAATTATGGGTGATTTAGATTTCTTAAAAGTAAAGCACTTACACATAGATTATGATAAATTAGATTTAAACTTGCTAAATAAAGTTTTACAAGAAGAGGCTTCATTTCAATGGTGCATTAGTTGTGGTTGCTGCACAGCAAGCTGTAGTGCTGGTAATCACACTACTTTTAATGTCAGACGCATCAGCCTACTTCTGCGAAGAGGAGAAATAGAAAGTCTAGAAAAAGAATTAGAAAAATGTATGCTTTGTGGTAAATGTACCCTTGTGTGTCCGCGAGATATCCAACTACGAAATGTAGTAATGAGTATCAAAAAAAATATTTTAAAATATAAAATGGCAGAATTATGAAAACATATTTCCAATATCCTTTTTTAATAGGAATGATTTTTTTATTCGCATATCTCATATATCTATATGTGAGATGGTTCACAAAATTATCTAAATATGACAAAGTGAGATTTAGAAAATTCTGGGGAACAAAAAAAGTATGGAAAGCTATTTATGATTCTATCAATGATGGCTTATTACACGCTAGTATATTCAAAAAAAATCCTGTTTTAGGATACATGCATATGAGTTTAGCCTTTGGTTGGTTTCTTTTAATTGTAATAGGACACTTAGAAGTCGTAGTAGCTAAAGGTGGATTTAATTTCCCATTTTATTATGCTATATTTTTTAGATATTTCGAACCTGTGCATGCTACAACTATTGCTAAAATATTTGCTGCAGTAATGGATTTCTTACTACTATTTATTTTAGTAGGTGTAGCTTTAGCAATAACAAAAAGATTTTACAAAAAAATCTTTGGAATGAAACACACTACTAAACTGAAACCTTTAGATAAGATAGCTTTATATTCATTATGGGCTATTTTCCCTCTTAGATTATTCGCAGAGAGCTGTAGTGCAGCAGTATACCATAATGGTAGTTTTTTGACAAATACAACTGGAGCATGGTTAGGTAATATTGCTAATTCACCAGCTATATATCAGAGTAGTTGGTGGTTATATTCCTTTGCTTTATGTTTCTTTTTTATAGCGCTTCCTTTTTCTAGATATATGCACATACCTACAGAGATTTATTATATATTTCTTCGTAATGCAGGTATCAAAACCAAAAAAACCTGGGAAAGCTATGCCCAGATACAATTGTATTCTTGTTCTAGATGTGGAATCTGCTTAGATGCCTGTCAATTATATGATGCTGGCATTTCTGATGTCCAATCTGTATATTTTTTACAATTTATTAGAAATAAAGAAGACGCAGAGAAACCACTATTCGGTTGTTTGATATGTGGTAGATGCCAAGTAGAGTGCCCAGTACATCTAAATTTGAATGACCTTCGAACTGCTTTACGTATTAAAGCTAGCAAACCATTAACTTTCTCATATTCCTATACTCAAAAGCCAGAACAGCAAAATGCAGATACTATTTATTTCGCAGGTTGTATGACACATCTCACACCAGGTATTAAAAAATCTATGGCTAAAATTTTTGATTATGTAGGTGAAAAAGTATGGTTCATGGATGAAGACAAATCTATATGCTGCGGTAGACCATTAATGCTAGCTGGACAATATGATTCTGCTGCTCAATTAATAGAAAAAAACACAGAATTAATAAAAGCCTCTGGTGCAAAAAATCTAATACTTTCTTGTCCTTATTGCTACAAAGTTTTTAAAGAAGATTATATGCTACCAGATATAAATATAAAATTCCATGCTAATTATATAAAAGAATTATTAGATCAAAAAAAATTACCAGAGAGTAAATTAAATATTACAGCTATTTATCATGACCCATGTGAACTCGGCAGAGGAATGAATATTTATCAAGAGCCAAGAGATGTCATAGAACATTATTCTCATAGAATACCACTACAAAAAAGTAAAGATAAAGACAAAGCTATCTGTTGTGGTGCTGGTTTAGGTGGTATAAATCTCACTGGCGATGCTAAAAATATAATGACTCACAATGCAATGACTTATTTTGCCAAATTTAATCCAGATGTATTAGTGACTGCATGTCCTCTATGCAAAAAAACTTTTGTAAAAGATCGTAGAATAGAGGTTCTAGATATTGCTGAGCTTGTAGTGAAAGCTATAGAACAACCTAATGAGCTAAAAGCTTTACCGCACAGAGAAAAAAGCTACGCTATATCATAATATTAAATTTTACTAGAATTTATTTCTATTAAATTTTTGTGAGGGACAATTAATCAATTGTCCCTCATATCTTTTAATGATTATTAAAAAATATAATTTATTACATTTTTTCTGGTGTTTCTATACCAAGTAAATTTAATGCATGCTTAATAACTTTTGCAGTATAAGCAGACAGGCTCAATCTCATGTTTTGAATATCTTTGTCAGATTCAGTTAAGACAGGAACATTTTGATAAAAACTATTATATTTATCTGCTAATCTATATACGTAATTAGCAATAAGCTCCGGCTTTTTGTTATTGGCTGCATCTATTATTACATCATTATAATTTAATAATTCAAAAATTATTTTCCTTTCAAAATCATTAATATCATCATTTTTATATGAAAGCTCAGCAGCACTATCTATAGAAATTCCATTTTTAGAAAATAAAGAATTGATACGTGCAAAAGTATATTGAATAAAAGGTCCTGTATTACCATTAAAATCTAAAGAAGCTTTAGGATCATATAAAATATTTTTTTTGCTATCGACTTTTAGAATAAAATATCTAATAGCCCCTTGCCCAATTTGTTCACAAATATGTTCTAATTCATCATTAGATAGATTAGTCAATTTGCCTGATTCAGCGGCAGTTTGTAAAGCTAAATCTTTTAATTCATGTAATAAATCATCAGCATCTACTACAGTTCCTTCGCGAGATTTCATCTTACCTTCAGGCAGTTCTACCATTCCATAACTAAAATGATAAATAATCTCTGCCCAGTTATAATTTAGTTTTTTTAGAATAGCTTTAAGCACTTTGAAATGATAATCCTGCTCATTACCTACTACATAAATCATTTCATTAGGAGAAAATTTCTGATAACGATAAATAGCAAGTCCGATATCTTGAGTAATATACATTGAGGTTCCATCACTACGTAAAAGAATTTTTTTATCTAATCCTTCATTAGTGAGGTCTACATATATAGCACCAGATTCATCTTGATGAACCAATCCATTCTGTAAAGCAGATAAAATAATTTGTTTACCATATTGATAAATCTGACTTTCCAGATCTACTAAATCAAAATGAACATTTAATCTTGTTAAGGTTTCATTAAATCCATCTAATACCCAATTATTAAGTTTTTCCCATAGTTTTAGAACATCTGGATCGGCAGCTTCCCATCTTCTCAGCAACTCATATGCTTCTAACATAATAGGAGCATTTTTTGCAGCATCTTCCTTACTCATTCCATTAGACATCAAAAGCTCAGTTTGCTTTTTAAGTTCTGCATCGAAAGCCACATAATATTTACCTACTAAATGATCTCCTTTTGTATTAGTATTTTCAGGCGTTTCATTATTAAACCATTTTTGATAAGCAAGCATACTTTTGCATATATGTATCCCTCGATTGTTAATTAAATTGGCTCTAATAACGTTATATCCGAGCTCTTGCAAAATATTACTGATAGCTGTACCTAAAAAAATATTACGTAGATGACCAAGATGTAAGGGTTTATTCGTATTAGGAGAGCAAAACTCTACAATTACAGTTTTATTATGACCTAATTTAGGAAAATTAAAAATTTGTTGTTTATTATTCTGAAAATAATTCAATAAAAAAACATCTGATAAGCTAACATTAAGAAAACCTTTAATAATTTCATGGTTTTTAATGATATTTTTATCATATAAAATCTGAGTAATAGCATTAGAGAGCTGTTCTGGATTTAGATTTGTTTTTTTTAATAAAGGGAAAAGATAAAATGTAAAATCACCTGTGTGTGGTGGCTCTGTAGAAGTGATTTTTAGCTCATCTGGTGATATATTATAATGGTTAAAGAAATCACTTAATGAGTCTTTAAGAGTATTTATAAGCATAAAATAATTATTTTTTTACAAAAATAATAGTAAAAAATCAATATTTCAATTTTCCAATTTTTGTCCAACCACCTTTAACCTTATCGCCTATGTTTACAAATAGTTCTGTATCTATCGGCAATAAAAGATCTACACGACTACCAAAACGTATTACACCAATAGTATCACCAGCTTTAGCATATTCATTCTCTTGAATAAAAGTTACAACTCTACGAGCCATAGCTCCAGCGATTTGCCTCATTAATAATTGTTTGCCAGTATTTGATTGAATTATCAAGGTGGACATTTCATTTAGCATAGAAGCTTTAGCTTTACGAGCGTGATAGTTATGCCCTTTTTGGTGTTCTTTTTTTAATAATTTGCCATTACACGGCATGAAATTTAAATGTATGTTAGACATACTCATAAAAATCGACAGCTGTATGCGTTCTTCATTGAAATATTTGTCTTCAAATATTTTTTCTATCACTACCACTTCACCGAAAGCTGGAGAATAAAGCGCATCATCCATAGGAGATTCTACTACTTTTTTGGGCTTTCTAAAAAATAGTAGTATCCATAAAATTAATATTATTAATGAAATAAAAGCTATGATTTTTATAAAAAGATAAATAGGAAGCAAAACTATTCCAATAAATAATAAAATCAAAACAATAGAACTAATTAATATGTTACTATAGCCGCTAGGATGAATACCTTTACTCATAAATTACAAAAATAAAATTATTACTAAATTAACTAATGCTACAAACGGGACAGTAAATAAAATGCTATCAAGCCTATCTAGCATACCTCCATGTCCTGGTAAAATATTCCCACTATCTTTAACCCCGATTTCACGTTTTAGTTTAGATTCTAAAAGATCTCCTATCGTTGCTAAAAAAGGAATGATAGCCACTATCCAATATAAGTCAGTTCGCTTTTCAATAAAACTGAAGTATACAATAAGTATAATATAAGTTAATATAGCACCATAAATTACTCCTTCGATTGTCTTTTTAGGAGAAATATCTTTGGCTATAGTATGTTTGCCTAATAAAACTCCCATAAAATATGCCATAGTATCAAAAATCCAAATAGTTACTATGGTTACTAATAAATAATTAAAAGTGTTCAAAAACTGGACAGAAATTATTGGAATTATTATCCAAAAAAATAAAAAAGATAAAAATTTAAAAAAATTATTTATTGATATTTTAGAATAAAATAATAAATAAATTGTCTCTAATAGTAAAAATATGAAAAATGGTATAATTAGAAGCACAATAAAAGAACTTATAGTAGTAAAATTATTAAACGCGATATTTAAAAATGAGAAATCACTAAATTTAAAATAAATTAATATTTGAGCAAGTATAAGAAAAATAAAAGCTATATAAGTAATAATGTTAAATATTTTTTTTTCTTTAACATCACTATTAAGTAATTTTATTAACTCCAAAGCAGCGATAAAAAAGAATAAATACGTAACAATAGCTAGTACCCATCCACCAAAATATATAGCGATAAGCCATAATGCACCATAAATTATTGCAGATAAAGACCTTTTAGGGAGATCAGAAAATTTTTTCTTAGTAATAGCTTCATCTGCCATAATTATAATTTATATTAATAACTAAGAATTTTGATACTCATCATTATTATTTAAAATATCACCAGAATTGTTATCAATATTATTAGCTGTTTTGGAATCATCTGTTGTAGGATTTTGTCCATTATTATTATTCTCTGGTTCAACAAATATTTCACTGTCAGGATCAGGCCAAGGGCGTTGTCCTAAGATTTGTTCTACATCCTCTCTAAAAATAACTTCTTTTTTAAGTAGTTGCTGAGCAATTTGGCTTAGTTGATCTTTATGATTAGAGATAATATCAAAAGCTAATTTATAAGCTTCACTTACAAGTTTTTTAGCTTCTTCATCAATTTTTTCTGCAGTTTTTTCACTATATGGTTTTTGATAACCAAAGAATTCATCAGGTTGAGAATTATAGTAACTAAGAGTACCAATTTCTTCTGAGAAGCCATAGTAAGTAACAGCTGCATAAGCTTGTTTAGTAACTATTTCTAAATCATTCATTGCACCACTACTCACATCATCGAAGAAAATTTGTTCAGAAACTCGACCACCGAGAGCAGAAGCCATTTCGTGGAGCAATTGTTCTTTAGTAATAATATTCCTTTCAGTAGGTAAGTACCATGCAGCGCCAAGAGCTTTGCCACGAGGAACTACAGAAACTTTCACTAAAGGATGAGCATATTGTAGAAACCAGCTCACAGTAGCATGTCCAGACTCGTGATAAGCAATGATTTTCTTTTCTTCAGGAGTTATAATTTTATTTCGTTTTTCTAAACCACCTATAATACGATCTATAGCATCATTAAAATCAGACATATCTACAGCATTCTTGTTTTTACGTGCTGCTATTAGAGCTGCTTCGTTACATACATTAGCTATATCAGCACCAGAGAAACCTGGCGTCTGACGTGAAAGTATTTTAATATCTACATCATTAGCTAATTTAAGAGGTCTTAAATGAACTTTAAAAATTTCTTCTCTTTCCTTTAATTCAGGTAAATCCACATATATAATTCTGTCAAAACGTCCTGCACGCAAAAGAGCTTTATCGAGTACATCAGCTCTATTAGTTGCTGCCATAACGATGATTCCAACATTAGCACTAAATCCATCCATTTCAGCTAATAATTGATTAAGAGTACTTTCACGTTCATCGTTAGCACTAGTTATTAAAGTTTTGCCTCTAGCTCTACCAATAGCATCTATTTCATCTATAAAAATGATACAAGGAGCTTTAGACTTTGCTTGCTCGAAAAGATCTCTTACTCTAGCAGCACCTACACCTACAAACATTTCTACAAATTCACTACCACTCATAGATAAGAATGGTACCCCAGCCTCACCAGCAACAGCTTTAGCTAATAAAGTTTTACCAGTACCCGGAGGTCCAACTAGCAAAACACCTTTGGGTATCTTACCACCAAGTTTAGTATATTTAGATGGATTTTTAAGGAATTCAATAATTTCTTGCACCTCTACCTTAGCCTCATCTAGTCCTGCTACATCTTTGAAAGTAACATCAATTTTTTTATCACCTTCTACAACCTTTGGTTTAGACTTACCTACATTAAAAACACCTCCACCTGGGGCATTTTTAGTCAAAGATCTAGCAATGAAAAACCATAAAAGTATTATTAATGCAAAAGTAATAATCCACCCAAATATATCTCCCCAGTAATTTTTTACTTTTTTAGCTGTAACAGGTATTTGATATGACTCAATAATTTTCTCTTTATCAGCAGGTGACTTACCAATAGTATCATTTTGTATAGAACTATAAATGGTTTCGTAAAGTTGTTTTTCAAAATATTCTGGACTGATAAATGGATATTTATAAATTAACTCTGGGGCAACAGGAGAAGAAAAAATATTATTCTTTTTCTCAGTTTGTTGTTGTTCTTGCTTTTTAGGATATACTATAGCATATTCATAGTTTACCACCTCAATTTTTTCAACATTTTTTTGCTTAATTAATTCTTCTAATTTAAACCAACTAATTTCTTCTGTTTGAGTATTTTGCGGAGTATAAAAAAATAAAACTACAAAGATTATAATTATAATGATATAAACCCAATAGAATGATTTATTACTTCTCGAAGGTTTTGAATTTTTTGCCATAATTGTTTTTTATCAATTTAAATAATTCACTTTTTTTATATTTTAATTTTAACTAAAAATTTATAATATTATTATAAAACTTCACCATATTTCTCGATTTCAGTATCCGCCCATAAATTTTCTAAATTATAAAATCTGCGTGATTTTTCTAAAAATATATGAACGATAATATTATCATAATCTATCAATATCCACTCAGCATTCTGCATACCTTCAATATGATGAGGACGATAATAATATTGCTTTCTGAGATCATCTACTAAATTTTCGGCAATACTTTTGATTTGTAATGGGGATGTACCATGAGCTACAATAAAGTAATCACAAAAAGTATTAGGTATTGTTGTCATATTAATAGTAACTATATCTTGAGCTTTTAATAAATATAATGTCTTTAAAATTTTCTCTTTGGATATCTCTTCTTTCACTAATATTTTATTTTGCATCCGCTCCTTATCTTTTTTTAATTTTTTTCTTATTTATTAATAATAATTTTACAAAAAATAATTTTAAAATATTTTTGCAAAATTAATAAATAAAATCATAATGAATATAGAAATAAAAAAAATTGATACAACAGATTCAACAAATAAAGAAGCTAGTGATTATTGGCAAAATGTAGATCCAGACACATTGGTACTTTTTTATACCTGGAATCAAACAAATGGCAAAGGCCAAGGTAGTAATAAATGGTATAGCGAACCAAATAAAAATATCACTGCTACAATATTATGGAAAATACAACAACCAATTACACTATCAGAAATACCATTATTTGCATTCAGCGAATGGTTAGCAGTAACAATATGTGATGAATTAAATAATTATCTAAAATATCAAAAAATCAGAATTAAATGGCCAAATGATATAATAATAAATAATAAAAAAATAGCTGGTATATTAATAGAAAACATAATCATAGGACAAGAACTAATAGCAATAATAGGAGGCTTTGGAATAAATATAAATCAAGAAAAATTCCCTCAAGAACTTAAAAACGCCACATCTTTAAAACTAATAACACAAAAAAGCTATAATGAAAAAGAAATATTAATGAAAATATTCAATAAAATTATTGAAAGTTCTGAAAACATTATTAAAGATAAAGAAAAAATACACGAAACATATAAAAAATTAGTGATAACTAATGAAAACCAAAAAGGAGAAATTTTAAAAACTAAAGAGGTGATAGAGATGAGTATAATTGATATAGAAACAGATGGGGCAATAATAATAAAAGCAAAAAAAGGAGATGAAATAAGGAGATATTATCATCATGAATTTAGAGTAAGTTATTGAAAGGTGGTAGAGGAAGGTAATTTAAATGTTATAAATTAAATATGTTAAAGACATCAGAGCGCTATACCGCTCCCACGCCCGCCTGTCCGACGCCGCCAAGTTCAATATCCTCCCCGTATCTTCTATTACCATCTCTGCCAAATACTTCCCCTTCACTACAAACCACATTATGTAGTTTGTCAAATACTTCGTCGCTACTCCACGAAACTTGTAATAAATCCACCCCACAAAATCTGTTATCTTCTGATGAATGGTTGATACGCTGTATATACCTTGCTTCATCTTGTTTTTGTTGGTTATTTCTTTGTGTTTGATGTGCTCCGCATTTACTGTCTTGAACGCTTTTTTATTACTGCTACATACAACTGAATTATCTGATATTCGTGATTTTAGAAAATCAGATATGTGGTCAGCTTGCACTCGATTATCTTCTAATTTTTTAAAAAGTATATTTCCACTCCTATCTGTTGCAGCTAATACTGCCACTTTAGTTGGCTTCTTTTTCTTTAACTTTTTTATATCTTTCTTGTCTCGTTTCTTTTTACCTTTTTCGGAGTAATTCATCAGAAGTTCTTCTAATTCTACCACTCCAAAGAAATTGACATTATCCTCAAATGATTGCAAAGCACATAAAATTCTGTGTCGCCAAAAGAAACTTGTTGTGAGACTAATATGTACGATTCTAGCACACTCTCGCAAGCTCATGCCTGCACTCATACATTTGATATATTCTAGCATTTTGCCCTTTTCATGAACACGATACATAAAGGTGCCAGTGGTAACTCTGAATTGTCTACCACAGTTTTTGCAACGATAGTTTTGAACTCCACTTTGCAAACCATTTTTAATGACGTGGCTGCTATTACAATCTGGGCATAATACACCTGTAGACATAGCTTTAATCTCCTGGTAATCGACTACATCTTTACCTTCTTCTATCATTTCATTATAGAGATTGTCGTAGAACTCACGTGTACCTTCCTTAGTAAGAGTGAATAATTCTGTTGGATTTTCGAATATTTTATCCATATAAATAATTTTTTGCAAATATATAAACTTTTTATAATAAACTTGATTTTTAAAAACATTAAAATTTTATTTTCTTCATTTACCCCACCTCTCCCCTCTATTCTCCCCTTACATCTTCTCAATTATATATTCTGCTATTTGTACTGCATTGGTAGCTGCACCCTTTCTCAGATTATCTGCTACCACCCAAATATTTATGGCTTTATCATCGAAGAGATCTTTTCTAATTCTTCCTACAAATACTTCATTTTTACCCTTAGCATAAATTGGCATCGGATATTCAAACTCTTCAATTTTATCTAGAACTTTTACTCCTGGTGTATCATTTAAAATGTCGTAAACTTTTTTAATATCTATGTCTTTTTCAAAAACTGCATGTATAGCTTCGCTATGTCCACCTACTACAGGCACTCTAACTGCAGTAGGTGATATATGTATGCTATAATCATTAAAAATTTTATGTGTTTCATTTATAAGTTTCATCTCTTCAGTTGTATATCTATTTTCTAGAAAATCTCCAGCATGTGGAAGGCAATTTTGTTCTATTGGATGTGGATAATAACGGTTTATTAATTCACCTCTTTTTTCTGATTCTAATTGCAATATACCTTTCATACCAGACCCTGTAACACTTTGGTATGTAGCTACCACTATTTCTTTCAATTTATATTCTTTATGTAATCTAGATAATGCTAATACCATTTGAATGGTACTACAATTAGGATTAGCTATAATTTTTGTATTTTTAGTTATTGTTTCTGGATTAATTTCCTTTACAACCAAAGGTATATTTTTATTCATCCTCCATTGTGAGCTATTATCTATGACGTATATACCTTTATCTGCTAATAATGGAGCATAGATTTCTGAAACTTTAGAGCCTGCAGAAAATATTGCAATATCTATATCTTTAGTTAATAATTCATCTGGTGTAATGCATTTATATTCTTTATTTTGAAAAATAATAACTTTATCTTTTGAACGTTCTGACGCTACTGGATAGAATTCGGATATTTCTATTTGTTTTTCTTCTAATACTTTAATGATCTCTCTACCGACAAGTCCAGTGGCTCCTACTACTGCTAATTTCATTTTTTTTACAAAAATAATCTAAATTATTGTAATAGCGTTTAAATAATAAAGTTTTCTAAATATTTCTGTATTTAAAAATTATCTTTAAAATTTATTTTCTACTCGTATTAATACCGCATTGGGAAATGATTTGTTATAAAACAAGCAAGCCGTGTAAGGTATGAGGTTTTATACTGTTTGAGCGAACCTAGTGAGCGAGTTTGTAAACCCCAATGGGTGATTACGTAGTTTTATCAAATCATTTCCCCAGCGGAGATTTTTCTTTGTATCTTTCTTTGCATAGTTGGCAAAGAAAGATATTATAAAAATTAGTTACAATAATAATTTAGTTATCATATAAATGACTATTTAACTAATTTTTTATGATAATAAAACTTTTCTAAAAAATTTACAAATTATTAACCCAAATTCATATTTAATCAAGTATTTATCAATATCCACCCATATATTTTCTGATGAACCATTCGAAAGATAATAATGCAATGATGATGATTAGATAAATCCATGATTGTATCAGAGGAATGGTAATTTTTTCTATAGTATAATATGTTTGATTGATTTGTTCTGATAGCAAAATTTTATCCAAGGAATCTAAATTATTAAAAGTAAAAAATCTACCACCCGAGAAACTAGAGATTTCTTTTAGTAAATCATGATTAGCAGTTAAATTTTGCATTTCTATATCAGATTTTTCAACGGTGAAGGTGCCCTTAGCAGTCAATGGATTGTCTTTTAATAAAGCAGTAGCCGAGTATGTATATGTAGCTGGTGGTAATTGACCTAAAGACAATGTATAAGCATTACCAGTTCTAGAAAAGAAAAATTTACCAGAAAATCCTTTATTAGAATTAATAGTAATTTCAATATCAGGTGAATTTATGAGTTCACCACTCTGATTTAATAGTTCAGCTTGCAAATTAATAGCTTCAGTACTTTGGTAGATAGATTTGGCTATAATTCTAAATCTATCTTTATTACTAGTACTTAATAAGTAATTAATAATTTTGGATACCCAAGAATCAAATACATTAGAATTATTTTTTAGAGCATCTACACGCCATCTCCATATACCCTCGCCTATAAAAACTGCAATATTTTTATTGTTTAACTGATAAAAAAACATTACCGGAGTATTACTAGTAGCCTTGCCTATCTTTTGATAAAAGATTATAGGAAATTTGTTATTAACAAGATTGCGAGGATACAATGTGATAATAGGTGGTGCATTTTCGAAAAAATTTATTTCATCATTTGATAATTGAAAATATGGAAACTGTTCATTTACTTTAACTTGTGATTCGATGTAGCTACTATTAACTAAATTACCTAGCCATGGAACAAACGATGTAGCCAGAGGTATCTGTGTCTGAGTACCAATGAAAAGCCATATGGGAGTATGAGATGTCTTTAGCTGTTCTATATTTTGCTTGCTTAGACAATTACCATTGAGCTGATAAATTATTAAAACATCTAAATCATTAGGTATCTGATCTTTACCTAGTCTGATTAATTGCACTTCATTTAATAATATTCCAGTGAGAGCTCTATTGATAGCACCTATATCTGGATGAGTAGAACATGATAAAATTCCTATTTTATATTTTTGTTTAATAATTTCTATTGTTTTAACAGCAGAATTATTTATAATATTTTTTTCTTCTTCTATTCTACCCCACCTTACTTCAATTCTATGCAGTCCTTCATTATTAGCTTTTGATTGTATCGTTATTATTTTAGAAAAATTATCATAATTTATATTAATAATTTCATTGTATATAAGCTCATTATCCAAAAAAATCTGGAGTTTTGATGACTTACCTTTAGCTTGCTTAGTATTTAGCACTACCTCAATAGGAAATGTACTACCGATAGGGATATTATCATTACATTCGATTTTACTCACTTGCAAATCTGTATGTACTGTGGTATCTCCTAAGCCTATCGTATAAATCGGCACTTTCACTTGATTAAATAGTAAATGTAGGTCATTATTTTGAGTGTTTATGCCATCAGTAAATAATAATATAGCTTTAATGTTTTCTTTTTCGTTTGCTTGTCTTAATGCTAGCTGCAAGGCATCGAATAAATTAGTTGCTTTCCCATCAAAAGACAATTTTAAATCGTTTGAGAGATTATCTGAAAATGAATAATTATCAAAAATTATGTTTTTAGAATGTTTATTGACAAGATCATTTATTTTGGCTTCTATGGAGCTATGTAAAGGATCTATCTTGATAGATTGAGAGTTATCAACGAGAGTAATTATTTCTGGTGGATAAATTATTTTTTTATTTTTTTCAACAAATGGAGATAATAGTAAAAAAAATAGTAAAAAAAATGTAACACTACGAGTAACTATTAAGATTTTTTTCCATAAAGGAGATAAAATATCATAAGGATTTCTGAAATACAGAAGCATAGCTAATCCTATTGATATAGCAGCGATTAATAATAACCACCACGGACTATAAGGTAGTATGATTTTCATAGATTAGCTATTAAACAAAATTAAATGATATGTAAAAAGTCTTTTTCAAACTTTTAAGATTAACTAAAAAATCTAAAAAAAACATATCACAAATAGTTACAAAACAGAGAAAATCACAGACGAATATCACATTCGCATGCCACCACACACGTTTATCACTTGTCCACTAACATAGCTCGATAAATCACTAGCTAAAAATAGTGCTACATTAGCCACATCATCTGGAGTACCACCTCTTTTTAGTGGAATTTTATTCATCCAATCTTTTCTAATGTCATCAGGTAGCTGAGCAGTCATAGGTGTTTCGATAAAACCTGGAGCAATAGCATTGCAGCGAATATTACGAGAACCTATTTCCTGAGCTATACTTTTAGTAAAGCCGATAATACCGGCTTTGGAAGCACTATAATTAGCTTGTCCAGCATTACCCCCCACTCCTACTACACTTGCCATATTTACGATCGAACCAGAGCGATTTTTCATAAAATGCTGTAATAGAGCTTTAGTCATATTGAAAACAGATTTTAGATTAACTTTTATAACCAAGTCCCAATCTTGCTCACTCATACGAAGTAAAAGATTATCTCTCGTAATACCAGCATTATTTACTAAAATATCAATCGAGGTGAAATCTTTTAAAAGTTTCTCTGTGAAATCTTGACAAGCATTGAAATCACTCACATCGAAAGCATAAGCTTTGGCTTTAATATTATATTTTTTTTGTAATTCATCAATAAAATTTTCTACATCTGCATTAATAGCAAGGTCAGTAATTATAATATTAGCACCATTAAGAGCAAATTTTTCTGCAATAGCTCTTCCTATGCCACGAGCTGCACCTGTAATCACAGCAGTTTTATTTTCTAATAATTTCATAATTTTTTTTTTTAATTGCAAAAATAATAATTTATTTAATCTTATTTAAAACAAATTCGTAAATAGCTTCTACATCATTTTTGGCTGTTTCTAGTAAATGCGAAGCATCTGATAAAATATTATCTGCCCAGCTTTTATCTTTAAGTCCAGCTACATTAATAAGTACATTCAGGTAGGCACCTTCAATAGCAGTCAAACAGCAAATAGCACCAACGCCAGCATCAGAAATTGAATTAGGATTGCCTATTTCAGCCATTTTTTTACACAAAGGAATAGCTAAAGCAGCAGTTTTCATAGTACGATAAGGAATCTCAGTAGCATAGCGAGTAGCTTCTTCTATAGCTTGTCTTCTGATATTTTTCTGTTCATCATTTTCCTTGGGTAAGCCAAAAGCGTTCATAACTTTATTAAAAGCATTTGTATCTTCTTCTAATAGTTGTACTAATTCATCTTTAATTTTTTGTCCTTCCTCGGCAAAATTGCTAAACTCTTCCCATCTGTCGTCCCATCCGGGTTTATGAGAACTAAGGTTTGCAACCATAGTAGCTAGAGCAGCACCCAGAGCACCTACATAGGCAGATATAGAGCCTCCACCAGGAGCAGGTGATTCGCTAGCAGTCTCATCAGCGAATTCACTCATAGTCATATTTATCAATTTCGGTGCAGGTTCATCTTTAGCCAATAAAAATTCTATAACTTTATTGTGAGGATCAAAAGGTTTCAAATCATCTAATCCCATAGATTTAATAGCAATTTTTATCAATTTATTTTCTGAAACTCCTGTAGAACGTTGTTGTTTTTTTAGGAAATATTTACCTGCATCTATCAAAACAGATTTAGGTATAAGTCCTACAATTTCAGCACCTGTTACTCTGATACCACGAAGTCTTGCTTTTTCGCTAACCTCATCAAAGGCTATATGTACTGGTGTTACGTTAATATCTGTTATATTCATAGACACTTGAGCTATGCCATATTCCTCTATAAACCATCCTATAGCTTTAGTAGCTTTTAAGGTACCAGGAATATATATAGTTTCACCATTGTCATCTTTTACAATTTCTCCAGTGATGGAATTACCTTTACGCATAGGTCTCCCTTTTTCTCTGACATCAAAAGCAATAGCATTAGCTCTACGCACAGAGGTTGTATTAAGATTATAATTAATAGCTACTAAAAAATTACGAGCACCTACAGCTATAGCACCTGTTTTAGGTAAAAACATTGCTGGCCCAAAATCTGGTTGCCATAAAGAATCTTTTAATTTTTTTTCGAGACCTTCATATTCTCCAGCTCTTACATTAGCTAGATTACGTCTTTCTTCACTTTTAGCAGCAAATTCATATAAATAAACAGGTATACCAAGCTCCTCTCCTATTCTTTTACCTAATTTATTAGCATATTCTATAACCTCTTGCATAGTAATATTAGCTACTGGCACTAGTGGGCAAACATCTGTAGCACCGAATCGAGGATGAGCACCTTTATGCATAGACATATCTATTAGTTCAGTAGCTTTTTTGACAGCTCTGAAAGCAGCTTCGATGACAGCATCGGGTTCTCCAGCAAAAGTAACTACAGTCCTATTAGTAGTAGCTCCTGGATCTACATCTAAAAGTTTCACACCTTCAGTAGTTTTAATTTCTTCTGTGATTTGATTGATAATATTCATATCTCTCCCTTCACTGAAATTGGGCACACACTCGATAATTTTTTTACCTGTTAGCATATAAATGTATTTTATAATTGATTGTAAATTTTGTTTACGAAATTACTAAAATTATATTGGTAGATGAAATTTAAACTTTTTAAATGAACTAAAATACACAATTTGGTAAGAGTTTTTAATGACATAATAATAATAATTATTATTTCAAAAATATTCATTAATTTTACTCTATGAAAATAACTCTTCAATATTTCTATCACCCCGACCACCTCGGCTCCGCCTCCTTTGTTACTAATGAAAATGGTGCAGTGTGCCAGCACATCCAGTATTTGCCTTTCGGTGAAATATTCGTTAGCCAGCGAAATAGCGAGTTCGACAGTAGGTACAAATTTACTGCCAAAGAGCTGGATAATGAGACAAGCTATACGTATTTCGGGGCGAGATACTATGATAGCGATCTGAGCGTGTGGCTGAGCGTGGATCCGATGAGCGATAAGTATCCATCGCTATCGCCATATTGCTATAGTGCGAATAATCCAGTGGTGCTAAAGGATCCTAATGGGATGTGGATAGATTGGTATCGTGATGATGAGACTGGGGCTACATTTTGGCATGAGGGTAGTGAGAGTTTCATAGAAATAGACGGAGTAAGATATAGAAATATTGGAGCAACATATAGTAAATATAGCAATGGCATAA
>JAPXMM010000025.1:0-23541 GCA_033809015.1 Bacteroidales bacterium | reverse complement strand
TTATGAATATTTCTGATTTACAACCAGGCATGTATTTAGTTTCTCTCAATTCTCAAGGATCTAGATTAATTAAAAAATTAGTTATTGAATAAAAGAAAATCTAATATTAAATAAGAAAGCCAGAATTTTTTAATTCTGGCTTTTTTATTATATCAATTTTACAAGCTAAATAGCTAAAATATACATCATTTCTATTAGATCTTTATCTACACCTTTGAAGTTTTTAACTGCTCTCTCCAGCGGAATTTTTACAATACGCTCATTCATAATGCCTATCATAATTTTATCATCACCAGTTATGATAGATTTGACAGCATTATAACCCATTCTAGAAGCATTTAGTCTATCTCTGAGAGTAGGATTGCCTCCGCGCTGAATATGACCTAATACAGTATATCTAATTTCATAGTCTGGTAGTTTTTCTTTAACCATTTCTGAAACTTTAACAGCACCACCCAGTTCTTCTCCTTCTGCTACAATAATTATAGAGCTTTTTTTGTTAGTTCTCCATCTATTTTGTATATTATCAACGAGATCATCTATATTAGTTTTAGTTTCTGGTATTAGAATCTCTTCTGCACCATTAGCAATACCAGTATATAGAGCTATATATCCTGCATCTCTTCCCATTACTTCTACAAAAAATATCCTACTATGAGAGCTAGCAGTATCTCTTATTTTGTCAACAGCTTCCACGACAGTATTACAAGCTGTATCAAATCCGATAGTATAATCTGTTCCATATAAATCGTTGTCAATAGTACCAGGTATACCTATAACGTGAATATCAGGGAACTCATTTTTAAATTCACATGCTCCTCTGAAAGTACCATCACCACCGATTAGAACTAATGAATCAATGTCTCTTTTAATCAAATTTTCATGTGATATTTGGCGAAATTCTTTCTCTAAAAAACGTTTACTGCGTGCTGAGCGTAGAATGGTGCCACCTCTTTGGATGATATTACTAACATCACTAGCGTGCATTTCAAAAATATTATCCTCTATAAGGCCGTGATATCCTTCATATATACCATAAACATTCCTACCATTGTAAATCGCAGTACGTACTACAGCTCTTATAGCAGCATTCATACCAGGAGCATCTCCTCCTGATGTCAATATACCTATATTCTTCATTTTATTATTTTTTTACAAAAATAATTATAATAATATAAACTTTTGTTTATATTATTACTTTATTAAATACACTTTTTTTTAAATAAAATAGCTAATTTTGTTTATAAGAATTCCAAATCTTCTTTTCTCATAGTTTTTTCGCAATAATAGCATCTAAATTTCACCTCATCTAGGTCATTTTGCACAATAAATTTTGTTGTAATCTTTTCATTATTAGTTATGCATTTAGGATTAATACATTTTACTAATCCGATTATTTCATCAGGTAGCTCTACTTTAGTTTTTCTAACAATTTCATAATTTTTTATTTCAATAATGGTAGCATTAGGTGCTATTATAGCAATTTTATTAATATCTTCTTTTTCAAAAAATTTATTGCTAACTTTAATAATACCTTTTTTTCCCATTTTATGACTATCTAGATTAGATCCCAGATAAATAGCATCATTAAAATCCTCTAATTGTAAAGCTCTCAAAACTTGTAAAACTACACCTTGTGGTATATGGTCTATAACTGTACCATTTTCTAGTGCAGATACTTTTAATTCTTTTTTATTGTAATTATCTTTCATACAAATTAATTTTTAAAATATTTTAAACTTCTATACCTAACATATAGCAAATAAGTGCTTGCCTAACGAATAAGCCATTTTGGGCTTGTTGAAAGTAGTAAGCATATGGAGTAGTATCTACAGAGATATCTATTTCATTAACTCTAGGAAGTGGATGAAGAATTTTCAAATTAGGTTTTACATTTGATAGCATACTAGCATTGAGGGTGTAAGAATTTTTTACTTTTTCATATTCCATAGGATCTGCGAAACGTTCTTGCTGAATGCGTGTCATATAAATAATATCACTCAGAGGAATAGCATCTTCTAATCTTTCATATTGAAAATAGGGTAGATTATTTTTCTTGATATAATATTTTACAGCACTTGGAAGTTTAAGCTCTAGGGGAGAAACTAAATGAAATGTAGTATTAAAATCTGTCATAGCTTTAGTTAGGCTATGGACAGTTCTACCATATTTCAGATCTCCCACAAAAGTGATATTAAGGTTATCTAGAGTATGTTGAGTTTGCAAGATGCTATATAAATCTAACAGACATTGAGTGGGATGCTGATTAGAACCATCACCTGCATTTATAAATGGTACTGTGCAATTTTCACTAGCATATCGAGCACTACCATCCAATGGATTACGCATTATTATCATATCAGAATATTGATTAATAGTACGTATAGTATCACCTAATGATTCACCTTTTTTTACACTAGTGTTAGTGGCTTCTGAAAAGCCAATAACTCTACCACCTAATCTTTGAATAGCTGATTCAAAGCTAAATCGTGTGCGAGTAGATGGTTCAAAAAATAATACTGCTATCACTTTGCCATTGAGTAAATTTTGGTCTGGCTTAGTCTCAAACTTTTTAGCCATATCAAGAATGTGTAGTATTTCTTCTTTATTAAAATCATTAATACTTACAAGATCTTTTTTCATATATTGGGTTATTAATTTTTTATCAAAAAAAAAGCGGCTATAAGCCGCTTTTTAAAATTTTATTTATTTAAATTATGATTTTTTACAAAATCATCAAGTATCCCATCAAAGGTTGGATATCCAATTTCTTGTAAGTCATAATCTACTCTAATAAGTGGTTTATTAACTTTCACTATTCTACCAAGATCAATAGGAGTACCACTAATGACTAAATCTACAGGGATATTATTAATCGTAGCTTCTAGATCTTTAATTTGCTCATCACCATAGCCCATAGCTGGTAATAGAGTACCTATATGAGGATAAGTTTCGAAAGTTTGTTTGATTTTACCAACAATATATGGACGAGGATCTACCATTTCTGCAGCGCCAAATTTCATTGCAGCAATAGTAGCAGCACCTATAGTCATTTCTCCGTGAGTGAGTGTAGGACCATCCTCTACTACTAATACACGTTTACCTTTTATTTGAGATGGATCTTTCACTGATATTGGTGAAGCACTATCGATGACTATTGCATTTGGATTGATATTTCTAATATTATTACGAACAATATTAATATCATTTAGACTAGCACTGTCTATTTTATTAATTACGATGACATCTGACATCCTAGTTACTACTTCGCCTGGATAATAGCTAACCTCATGTCCTGGACGTAGAGGATCTAATACACCGACCATCAGATCTGGTTTATAAAATGGAAAGTCATTATTGCCACCATCCCACAAAATAACATCGCACCCATCAGGATCATTCTCAGCAGCTCTCAATATAGCTTCATAATCTACGCCAGCGTAGATAACATTACCACGAACTACATGTGGCTCATATTCTTCCATCTCTTCTATAGTACAATGATGTTTCTGTAAGTCTTCTACTGAAGCGAAACGTTGAACTTTTTGTTCTACTAAGTTGCCATAAGGCATAGGATGTCTGACAGCTACAACTTTGAGACCTTTTTTCATTAATATTTCAATTATTCTTCTAGAAGTTTGACTTTTGCCACAACCTGTACGTACAGCACAAACAGCTATAACTGGTTTCACAGATTTCACCATGGTATCATTAGGTCCTAATAAAACAAAATTTGCACCATTAGCATTTGCTATTGCAGATAAGTGCATTACTCTATTGTAAGACAAATCACTGTATGATAAAACTACATCATGTACATTTAATTCTTTTATTAATTTAGGAACATCTGACTCTGAAAAAATAGGAATACCATCAGGATATAATTTACCTGCTAACTCTGCTGGATATTTTCTATCATCGATATCAGGAATTTGTGCAGCTGTAAAAGCGACAACATTAAAATTTTCATTGTTTCTGTAATAAACATTAAAATTGTGAAAATCACGTCCCGCTGCACCGAGGATCAATACATTTTTCTTCATAATATATATATTTTTTACTTTTTGCAAAAGTAATATATTTTTTTTACTTAAAAAAATAATATTTTCGTAAATTTTTTTAACTATGGAGTTGGTATCGCTTTCTTTAGTAGATTACCATTACTATCAAAAAACATTTTAGCAATGATTTTACCATTTTGATCAAAAAGAATCCATTCGCCAACTTTAACAGTATTTTTGTAATATCCCATAGTAGCTATTTGATGATTAGGATGATATTCTACAAATTTACCATCAGGAAAGCCATTTTTAAAGTATTGTTCTCTTTCTAATCCTCCATATTGGTTATAAAACTTCCATAATCCTTCTTGCTTTTCATTTTTATATATTCCCTCAGAAACGGGTTTACCAATCTCACTATATTCTATCCAGTAGCCATCTTTTAATCCCATTTTGTAGGTGCCATCGTATAATTTATTGCCATTAGGTAGATAAAAAACATCAGAACCATTTTTCACATTATCAGTATAGTTAGTTTGATATTTCAATGAGCCATCAGGGTAGTAGCCTTTCCATGGACCATTCATCAGTCCATTTTTGAAATATCCCTCGTGCTGCACTTTACCATTTTCGTACCATGCAACCCAATATCCAACTTCTTTATCATTTACAAAATTTCCTTCTCTTTGTTTTTTACCAGATTCATACCATGCCACCCATTTACCCTCTCTTAAGCCTTTTTTATAATAACCCTCTCTCCATATTTCCCCAGTTTCATAATAGTATGTCCATTTACCATCAGGATTATCATTCACAAACATGCCTATACTGCCTAGCTTACCTGTAGGATGATAAAATTTCCAAAGACTATCATGCTTCTCATTGACTATTTTGCCTTCCATTTCAATAAAGCCTTGAGGGTACCACCAGCGACAGTAACCATTTAGACTATCATTTATATAATATCCTTCAAATTCTTTGTTACCATTGTCAAAATATGAAATAGCTTTGCCCTGACGCAGTCCATTTTCATAATAAATACTATCTTTCACCTTACCATTAATATGATAGCTAAGATATAAACCTTGTTTTTTACCATTTAGATGGTTGTATTGTTCTTTAATATTACCATTTTCATACCAAGAATAGCATGGCCCAGACTCTTGATTTTCTTCTTTTGCTAATTTACCATTTTGATAATAATATTTCCAAATGTCGGTCTTTTTATCATCAATATAAAATCCTTCTAAAGCTTTTTGACCATTGCCATGATAGAGCTCATATATGCCATCTTTTTTACCATTTTTATAAGTAATATTTGAAATCAGAGTTCCCTGAGTAGTATATGTTTTATGCTCCCCATCCATTTGTCCATTTACTACGTACCATTCTTCTAGTTTATTACCTAATGAATCATAAATAATCATTGGACCAGTCTCGGGACTAATGATTTTCCATAATTTACCATTATCAAAATAGTATTCCCATTGTCCAGTCATTTTACCCTCAGAGAAAAATTGTTTACTTTGAATATTTCCATTTTCATAATAAATAATCCACTCACCATCAGGTTTACGATTTTTGATCTGTCCAGTCATTTTCAAAGAATCCGGATATTGATAATAAGCTTTTACTGGACCATTTTCTTTTTCTTCAATAATGTATATATCGCCATTAGGATAATATTGTTTCCAAGTACCTATCTCGAGACCAGTATTATCATACTCTCCCTCCATGGATAGCTGTCCATTATGATAATAGAAAGACCATTTACCTATACGAGTGCTATCAGGTAATAATATAGTACCTTTTTCTTTGATTTGTCCATCTAGATATGTAGATATGATTTTTTCTTTTTTCTGAGCAATAGCCGGATTAATCAATGATATTAATAAGAATATTATTATGTATGGACGCATTTTTTATTACAAATTTAATAAAATTTTAGAAAACAAATATTAGAAAAATATTTGAAAAGTAATATATTTTAAGCTTATAGTCAAATAACAAATAAAATCACAAAGCCATAGCTTCTAATTTTTCTATTCTTTTCTCAATAGGAGGATGAGTAGAAAAGAGAGCTTGCAGACCACCTTTTTTGAAAGGGTTTACTATAAGCATGTGAGTAGCAGAAGGATTTATGTCTTGCTCTGTTGCAGGTTTAGCTTTAGCAAAAGCGTCCATTTTTTTAAGAGCATTAGCTAAATACATAGGATTTCTAGCGAGTTTAGCACCTTTCTCATCGGCAGCATATTCTCTCGTACGAGAAATAGCTAATTGAATAATCATAGCTAAAATAGGTGTCAATATTATCATTATCAATGTAGCGAGCAAATTACCTATACCACCACCATCTCTATCTCCCCCAAAAATATTAGCAAAATAAGCTAAACGAGCTAGCATAGAAATAGCACTAGCAATAACTGCAGCTAAAGAAGAAATAAGAATATCTCTATGGGCTATATGAGCTATTTCGTGTCCTAATACACCTTTTATCTCATTTTGATCTAATAAATCGAGCAATCCTTTAGTAACTGCTACAGCACTATGTTTGGGATTACGACCAGTAGCGAAGGCATTTGGTATATTTATGTTAGAAATATATACTTTGGGTTTTGGAATGCCGGCTTCTGCAGCCAATTCATCTACTATTTTATGTAATTGCGGAGCCTCAGCTTCACTAACTTCTTTAGCTTTAAACATAGATAATGCTATTTTGTCAGAATAAAAAAATGAAATTCCATTCATCAATAAAGCAATAAAAAATGCCACAATCATACCACTTTCACCGCCAATTAAATAACCTACTCCCATAAACAGAGCAAACATCAAGCCCAATAAAAAAGCTGTTTTAATGTAATTCATAAAGTGATTCATAATATATACTATTTAATTTTCCTGATTTTCTTTTGTCAAAAGTTATGCCAAAAAATTTATAATGAAGTATTATATGCATTAGTGTAAGCCCTAAATTTTTCAATTAATTCAGCTAAATCTGCGGGTAAATCGCTATCAAAAAATATTTCTTCATTATTTTTAGGATGAATAAATCCAAGAGTTTTGGCATGCAGAGCTTGTCGTTGACAGATTTTGAAAGAATTTATAATAAATTGCTTAAAATTGCCACCGAAATTCATATAAATGATATTGTCACCACCATAATCTTCATCATTAAACAGAGGATGCCCTATAGCTTTGAAATGAGCGCGAATTTGATGGGTGCGACCAGTGAAAAGCTTGCATTCTATAAGAGTGGCAAAGCCATAGCGTTCGAGAACTTTATATTTTGTATGGCTATATTTTCCATTATTTTCATTGCCACTGAGAGCCATTATCCTCCTATCTCTCGAATCGCGTGATAAATAACCAGTAATTTCTCCTTCATCATTTTCTAAATCACCCCAAACAATAGCAATATATGTCCTATTGACAGTATGTTCAAAAAATTGTTTAGAAATAAATTGTTGAGCAAATTCATTTTTAGCAACCACTAATAATCCAGTTGTATTCTTATCTATTCTATGTAATAAAAGTGGAAATTGATCAATATTAAGAACACTCTGGAAATAGTAAAGAAGACCATTAAGCAAAGTACCAGTATAATTATTATAACCTGGATGCACAACAATACCTGCGGGTTTATTTATAATTATTACATCATCATCCTCGTATACAACATTTAAATCCATATGCTCAGGTAAAACTTCAATAGGAGCAGGAGGATTAGGTAGCATTACACGAATTACATCGCCAGGCTTAACTTTATAATTAGATTTTCTGGGAACATCATTTACTAAAATACAACCTGCATCAGCAGCATTTTGTATTTTTGTTCTACTAATACTTTCTATTTTTTGAGTTAGAAATTTATCTATTCGCATTTGAGATTGCCCAGGATCAACCTCTATTTTATAATGTTCATAAAATTCATCATTAACTTCTATAAATTCATTATTTTCATCCATAATTTGGTAAAAATCATTAAAAAAAATGAAATATTATCTATTAGTAAGATTATATTTTTCTAAGCCTTCTTGTAACCACTCTAAGAATTCATTAGGATTTTTATTATAACCATACAACTCATTTAATATTCTCCCATTATGATCCATAATGACATACATAGGTTGAGATTGTCTTTTCACTAAAGAATATTCTAAGAAACTCCACTTATCACCTACAGTGCGTAGTTTCGTTTTAATATTACCATCATCAATAGTAATACTCTGCTCTGCAGGTAGTAAAGTTTTGTCATCTACATATAGAGAAACTAATACAAAATTGTTTTCAAGGAAATCTTTGACCTTAGGATCTGTCCAAACACTAGCTTCCATTTCTCTACAATTAACACAACCATAACCGCTAAAATCTATCAATAAAGGTTTATTAACATTGTGAGCAAACTCAATAGCAGGAGTTAAATCTTTATAATCTGCTTTCACATGCTGCTCATTCATATTAAAATCTTGAGTATAAATAGGTGGTAAAAAAGCTGATACACCTTTTAAAGGGGCTCCCCAAAGTCCTGGGATAAGATAAAAAGTGAATGCAAAAGAAATAAGGGCTAAGAAAAATCTTATCACGCTCAAATGTTGCTTTTTTTCTTCTCCTTTGAACCTGATAACATCGAGGAAATATAAACCCATAATAAAAGCTATAGCCACCCAGATAACAATAAAAATTTCTCTATCTAAAATACCCCAATGACTAGCTAAATCAGCTACAGACAAAAATTTAAAAGCAAAAAACAACTCAATAAAACCAAGAGTAACTTTTACAGTGTTCATCCAGCCACCAGATTTAGGCAAATTAGAAATCATTTTTGGAAATAAAGCAAAAATAGTAAATGGCAGAGCTAAAGCAATAGAAAAACCTAACATACCAATTAATGGTGCCAAGTATCCCTTCGTAATAGCTTCTACAAGTAAAGTTCCAATTATAGGTCCAGTACAACTGAAAGATACAAGTACTAGTGTGAAAGCCATGAAAAAAATACTAAATAATCCCGTAGCTTTTTCTGCTCTTTTATCCATTGCATTAACCCAGGAACTAGGTAAGGTCAAATCAAAACCTCCAAAAAATGCTATAGCAAAAACCAATAATAATAAGAAGAAAAATAAATTAAACCATGGATTAGTAGATAAAGCATTTAAAGCATTAGCACCAAAAATCAAAGTTATTAAAAGCCCTAAAGTAACATAAATAATGATAATAGACAGACCATAAATAGTAGCATCTTTTATACCTTTCTTTTTATTTCTTTTAATAAAAAAGCTAACAGTAAGCGGTATCATCGGCCATACACATGGAGTAACTAGAGCTACTAATCCACCTATAAGACCAGCAAGAAAAATTCCCCACAGAGATCTATTAGAAGTTTTGCGCTCAGACTGTTCGACTAAATATTGCTCATTATATGCTTGCATAGCTGAATCTAGTGGATTTATGCCAAATATTTTTGTATATTTAGAAGTATCAGTTCTATTATCTAATCTATTTGAATCTTCGTTTGTAAGTAAATTGTTTTGTTTATTAGTGTCATTTTCAGTTATTGGAATATTAGAGAGCTGAGGTGTATATTGAGATCCATCAATAGGTATAGAAAAATCTTTTTTTACCATCACACACATACCATCATGTAGACAAGCTTGACCAGAATAATATACTTCAATATTAAATTTTTCTTGTTTTAAAATTTTAATTTTTTGAGTAAAAGTAGCTTTACCTTCAAAAAAAGTAGTAGTAGCTCCTAGATCTGGCTCATATTTGGATTTTGGTTTAGGCGATTCAGTGATATTTCCTATTAATTTATAAGTAGGATTTTCTTCAAAAATAAACTCTCCAGGTAGAGCACCTTTTGTTTTTAATGAATATAAGCACCAACCATTTTCTATAGAGGCATTAAAAATAATATTTGCTTCATCTGTAGAAATTTTTTTAATCTGATAACTCCACGTAACAGGTTCCTGTCCCAATATAAAAATAGGAATCAGCAAAAAGAAAAATATCTTTTTAAGCATAAAAGATAGAATTTTAATTATTTTGCAAAAATATAAAAAACTCAGTAAAAAATAAAAAAATGATAATAATGTTATAAATTTTCTTCAAATTAGGGAGGTAATAATATAAGTTGTTTTAATAAATCAAGTTTTATATTTAAAATAATTTTTATATTTGCAAAAAGTATATAATTATGAATAACCTTTTAGAAAATCCAACAGAATTATTCACCCTTACTAAGGAAGGTACACGTGAGTTCTATGACAATCTCTATAATGAAATGATAGAAGAAGGTAAAGATGTAGTCGATTACCAAGAGATCAAAGCCATGTCTACAGGTGTATTATGCCCAGATTGCAATAGTAGTCATGTTATTAAAAATGGTTTGCAAAGTGGAGTTCAAAACTACCGGTGCAAAAACTGTGGTAGGCAATTCAGAGTTACCACAGGCACCTTTATGTATCGTGTTCATGAAAAGGGGAAAATGTTAGAATATATCAAATGTATGAGTGCTGGCATGAGCTTGAGAGAGTGTGCCAGGAATGTACATATTAGTCTTTCAACAAGTTTCTTTTGGCGGCATAGAATAATGTGTGCTATGCAGTCATTTGAAGATAATGTAAATTTCTTTGGAATAGTTGAATTAGAAGAACTTCTAATGAATTACTCCGAGAAAGGCAAAAAGAAAAGAGACAAGAAAGAGATGAAAAAATTAAAGAAAAAGAAGCCAACAAAAGTAGCTGTTTTGGCTGCTACAGACAGGAGTGGAAATATTTTGTTCAAAAAATTAGAAGATGAAAGGGTGCAGGCTGACCACATATCAGATTTTCTAAAATCAAGAATATCCAATGATTCAGTGGTATGTTGCAGCAATAAAAAAGCTTTCAAGACAGTAACTGCAGAGCACATCAAACATAAGGAAATAACTAACAAAAATAAGATGAAACGAGGGATATATAACGTATCTAACGTTCATGTTAAGATTGCAGATTTTGTTGGATGGATATATTATAAGTTTCGTGGGGTAGCAACAAAGTATTTAACAAACTATATAATGTGGTTTGTAGTGAAGGGAAAGTATCTGGCAGAGAAGATAATAGAAGATACGGGGAGAATACTGAATTTGGCGGCGTCGGATAGGCGGGCGTGGGAGCGGTACAGTGATTTGATGTCATCAACATATTTATTACATAACATTTAAATATTTTCATTCCCTCCTAAAATTATTTACCTTTTTTTCAAAAACAACTAATATTTAAAATTACAATTTTACTAAATATTATTTTCCCTCATTATAACTGCTTGTACATGTAAAAAATATACTTAAATTATCTTGAGCGTATCAAAAAGATAACAATAACATATTATAAATGTAAGTCTCTTTCACCTTTTTTTACTCGTTCTATCCTCGATATCAGATTTTGAGTATTATAGCCATCTACTTCTAATGCTTTCAATTCTTCATCTATTTTTGCCCAACCTTTAGTTTGTAATTCTGGAGAGGCATAATCACATAAATATTCTGCATATGTTAGTATAGCATTTGGGGTACAAAATTTCTTTATGAAACCTGGTACGGAAAACTCCATAAAATGTTCACCTGTTCTGCCTTTTCTGTAGCAAGATGTGCAAAATGATGGTATAAATCCCACATTTGTCAATTCATCAATGATTTCCTCTAATGATCTAGAATCTTCAATTTCAAATTGTTCTGCGTTTAGGTCTTGTTCTTCATTAAGTGATTTTTTAGCATATGCTCCTATCTCTAGTTTAGTACCACCATCTATTTGACTAATACCATATTTTATAACTTCATCACGTACTTTCGGATTTTCTCTAGCAGTTAATATCATACCAGTATATGGCACTGCTAATCGAAGTATAGCTACCAAACGTGTGAAATCACTATCATTCACAAAATATTTATCTGTTATAGCTAAGCCAGAAGCATTTTTAATTCTAGGGAATGACAATGTATGCGGTCCTACATTATAAACAGCTTCTAGATGATTGGTATGTCTCACTAATCCCATCACTTCAAATTTCCAATCATATAAACCAATCAATGCACCTAACCCCACATCATCAATACCTGCTTCCTGAGCTCTATCAAGAGAGGTTAATCTCCATGCATAATCCATTTTCTTACCACCTTTATGGTACAAGCTATATGCCTCTGGGTTATATGTTTCTTGAAATATCTGATATGTCCCAATGCCAGCTTGTTTAACTGTTCTAAAACCCTCGATATCTAGTGGTGCTGCATTGATGTTTACTCTGCGAATTTCTCCATTATCTTTTTTAATACCATAGACCAATCTAACTGTATGAGCAATATATTCAGGAGAGTACAGTGGGTGCTCACCATAAACAAGAATTAATCTTTTTTGTCCATTATCTTCTAAAGCTTCTACTTGATCGATGATTTCTTGGTCTGTGAGAGTATGTCGTATTGATTCTTTATTAGATGTCCTAAAACCGCAATATAGACAATTATTTATACATTTATTGCCGATGTATAATGGTGCGAAAAGTACAATTCTATTACCGTAGATACGTTTTTTTAATTCTTTAGCACCTTCTTTAATTTCTTCGATTAATTCTGGATCTTCAGCATTTAATAAAATTGCTGTCTCTTTGAGGTTTAGTCTTTGCTTATCAAGAGATTTTTGTATAATATCTCTCACTGCTTGTTTATCTGACTTTGCTGTGTTTAAATATTCCCATATCTCATCTGGATCTATAAATACTTCCATTGGATTGTCGGGCAATGCATATTTCTCTGGATTAAATTTCATTTTTCCTCC
The DNA here is from genome assembly GCA_033809015.1 of Bacteroidales bacterium. Taxonomy (GTDB): domain Bacteria; phylum Bacteroidota; class Bacteroidia; order Bacteroidales; family DTU049; genus DTU049. The sequence goes on along the minus strand of JAPXMM010000025.1, from coordinate 10,733 downwards.
TTTTTAATGTTTAATGAAATAATTTTGGCTTGTAAACCACTAATCCGTCCGAGTTTGCCCGTAAGTGCGTTTAATGTATCATTATCTCCTTGCACAACTAATGTTATAACATTATAACCCTCGTCCTGCATATTAATACCTTGACGTGATTTAATAATCGAAGCATACTGCGTCAAAATCTCCTGAAGTTTTAATACTGCAGAACGATCTTGAACTACTATAAGTATGGCTCCTAATTTCTTCTCCATCAGAGCAAAATCTTTTGGATTAGTTATTGCAAAATTACAAAATATTTATGAATAAAAAAATACTATTAAATTCGCAATAAAATTTTATTGTAAATATTATGGTGAAAAATAAATCTTCATTATTTGAAATAATCAAAAATCTGAATAATAGAAAATTAGCAATTTTTTTATTTTTAATAGCATGTATCTTATATTTGCCAACTATAACTTTTGATTATGCACTAGATGACGGATTGATAATTACAAATAATAAATTTACTCAGCAAGGCATTCAAGGCACCAAAGATATCTTTACTCATGATGCTTTCGAAGGTACATTAGGAGAAGGTGCACAATATGTGGCTGGTGGACGATATCGTCCATTTACTCAATTTATTTTTGCTATTCAAAAAGAATTATTTGGTTTTCATCCATGGATAGGACATCTCACAAATATTCTATCTTATGCTCTGCTCATGGTTATTCTCTTTCTCACTATCAAAGCTTTGTTGTCTTTCCCACCGTTTAATAAAGAAAATGCTAAATTAATTGCTTTTTTAGCTACAGTGCTATATCTTTTTCATCCCATTCATACTGAGGTTGTGTGTAATATCAAAAGTTTAGATGAAATATTCTCTATGCTTGGCTCTCTCAGTGCTATTTTGCTTTTAATATCTTATCATAATAAACCTAAAATTTATAAACTATTTTTGTCGGGATTTATCTTTTTCATAGCTTTATTATCTAAAGAGAATGCTCTCACTTGGATAGGTGTATGGCTATTTTGGCTATTATTTACTCATAAATCATTCTCTAAAAAATATATCATTAACTCTTTCATAGTGCTTTTGATACCAGCAGCTTTATTTTTATTCATACGTTCTCAAGTGCTCGGAGCTTTCCTCAATACTGAAATACCAAAAGAGCTTTTAAATAATCCATTTATCAATTCCACTAAAACAGAAGAGATAGCAACAGTACTTTTCACTTGGTTGATATATTTCAAATTATTGATTTTCCCTCATCCACTCACACATGACTATTATCCTAATCAAATACCAATATTAGATTTTGGAGACTTTAGAGTATGGTTAGCAATAATAATGGTACTAGCAATTATCTATGTTTTGATTAAGTCATGGAAGAAAAAACCAATAATAGCTTTTGCTATATTGATGTTTGTTGCTAATTTCTCCATGGTTTCTAACTTACTTTTTAATGTTGGTACTTTTATGAATGAGCGATTTGTTTTTTCTGCATCTGCAGGATTTACTTTAGCAGTGGGTTGGCTATTTGCAAAATGGAGTGAAAGAAGTCCCAAGTGGGCAATGTATGTCTTGATAGGCATTTTAGCATTGTACGGAGTGAAAACAGTAAGTAGAAGTTTTGCATGGAAAGATAATTTGACTTTATTCACTACCGATGCTAAAACTTCGAATAATAGTGCAAAGGTGCAAGTCTCTGCTGCAGAAGTTTTAATAAAAGAAGCTGAGAAAACTGATAATCCAAATAAAAAAGAAAAATTGCTCATAGAAGCATTGAAATATTTACAACGTGGAGGTGAGATATATCCCAATTATTATGGTGTATATGATTTAGGTGGCAAAGCATACTTCTATCTAAAAAATTATGATTTATCATTAGAAAATTATTTAACCTGTGTGAAGCTAAATCCTGATATACCAATACCATATAACAATATATATGCAGTAGGAGTAAATGCTTTAAATGATTCAGTCTATGATGTAGCAAAACGTGCTTTTAAATTTCTTATAAATAAATATCCTGATTCTACAAATTATCTGTTTCAGCTTGCACTAGTTTATAAAACTAATATGAAAATAGATTCAGCTATTTTAACTTTAAATAAAATAATAGAAAAAGATAATTGTCATGCAGACGCATATAATCAATTAGGAGAAATATATGCTAGATATTTAGCTAATAATAAAGCAGCAGAGCAATATTTATTAAAAGCTGTGCAATGCAATCCTACAAATTCTTCAGCCTTAGAAAATTTAGGAGTATTTTATGGTATGCAAGGTAGATCTTTGGATGCTTTAAACTATTTCAAACAAGCATATAAATTAAATCCAAGCAGCAAAAACATTATGCAAAATATAGGTTTAGCATATAAAAATCTTGGTATGATAGACAGTGCTAATTATTATTTACAAAAAGCACAGCAATAGTGAACTCTTGTGAAATAAAAATTTTTTAAATAGGCGTTTAGATAATAAAGTTTTCTAAATATTTCTGTATTTAAAAAATAACATTAAAATAAATCAATTTAGATCCTTAAGAAATATAGTTATTGCTTATATATTCCCTATATTTTAGTTATTAATTTATCAAATAATGTAAAAAAATTATTCTTTTACATTTAGTCCAAAGAATGATCTCATTGCGAAGAATATAGCAATTATTAAAAATACTATGCCAATATAAGGTGCTATATTTCTAAATCCTTCGCTAATAGCTATTTCCATAGCTAGCAAGCCAAATAATGTTGTGAATTTAATTATAGGATTCAAAGATACAGAAGCTGTATCTTTAAAAGGATCTCCCACAGTATCTCCTATTACTGTAGCATCATGAAGTGGAGTTCCTTTTTGTTTCATATCAACCTCTACGATTTTTTTTGCATTATCCCATACACCGCCAGCATTAGCCATAAATACAGCTTGCATCAATCCAAAAAAGGCAATAGAAATCAAATAACTTACAAAAAATGAAACTGCATTAATATCATAGGCAGGTGATGAGAAAAAAGCAAAAGCTAAGGCAAAAGAAAAAATGGCAATAAAGATATTTATCATTCCATTTTGTGCATAAATAGTACAAATGCGAACTACTTCTTTAGAAGTTTTAGTAGAAGCTTTTTTGGGTGCATCTACATCTAATTGTATATGTTGCTTGATATAATTAACAGCTTTGCCTGCTCCCGCATTTACAGCATGATTTGCAGCACCACTAAACCAGTATATTACACTGCCACCCAATAAAAATCCTATAATTGTGAAAGGATTTAATATATTTAATATTTGAGCAGGATCTATACCTAATGTATTTTTTATAACTAAAATAATAGAAAAAATCATAGTTGTAGCACCTACTACTGCTGTACCAATAAGAACTGGTTTAGCAGTGGCTTTGAATGTATTACCTGCACCGTCATTAGCTTCTAAATAATTTTTTGCATCATCAAAATTCGGTTTAAAATTGAAATCCTTTTCTATTTCTTTGTCTATATCAGGAATTTCTTCTATTAATGACAATTCATAAATAGATTGTGCATTATCTGTTACTGGGCCATAGCTATCTACTGCTATTGTAACAGGTCCCATACCTAGCATACCAAAAGCTATCAATCCAAAGCTAAATATTACAGGATAAATCATATAATTACCTAAGCCAAAATATAAAGTAGCTACATAACCGAGCACCATTAGAATAGCTATAGCAAAGGCATGATAAAATGCCGAATAATAACCAGTTACTATACCAGATAATATATTTAATGATGGGCCACCACGTTTACTAGATTCCATTACTTCCTTAGCATGTCTAGAATTTGGACTAACAGAAAACTTTGTTAGCTCAGGTATTATTAGAGCTGCTAAAGTTCCTAAACTAATAATTATACTTAAGCCAACCCATAGATCAGGATAATTGGCTCCTAAAATTATGTAACTCACTAAAAAAGTCATCAAGATAGAAATAATAGATGTTGTTACAATGAGTGACATAAGTGGTTTCTCAAAATCTATTTTTTTATTTTTTTTACCAAAAGTTTTCTTAGCTATAAAATCATTCAAATAATATCCTACAAGGGAAGCTATAAGCATAGACAGACGAATACCAAAAATCCAAGCTAAGAATTGTACCTGATGCTCTATACCATCTACAGCGAGTAAAATAAAAGATATTACAGCCACACCAGTAACTCCATAAGTTTCGAAACCGTCAGCAGTAGGTCCTACGCTATCACCAGCATTATCGCCAGTACAATCAGCTATAGTACCTGGATTACGAGGATCATCTTCTCCGATCTTAAAAATTACTTTCATAAGATCAGAACCAATGTCAGCAATCTTAGTAAATATACCTCCAGCGATTCTCAAAACTGATGCACCTAATGATTCACCAATAGCGAAACCTATAAAACTAGCTCCAGCTAAGTTCCCAGGTAGCACTATCAAAATAAATAACATTATTGTTAGTTCTAAACTTATCAACATCATGCCAATGCTCATTCCAGCTTGCATCGGAATATTGAAAAGCTTAAAAGGTTTGTCTTCTAAACTAGCAAATGCCATACGCGAGTTTGCTAAAGTATTCATCCTAATGCCAAACCAAGCTACAGAGTAGGATCCTAAAATACCAATCAATGTCCACATTAGAATAAACAATACTTCACCAACATTAAATCTGGGTTCACTCAAATATCCAAAATAAAAAGCTATCACGGAGCCTACAATTAAAAATAAAATCATTAGAAATTTACCTTGTTGTATTAAATAAGTTTTCCCAGTTTGATAAATCACATCAGCTACCTCTAGCATACTTTTATGAGCAGACTTTTTAATTACTTTTTTATATTGCAAAATACTAAATAAAATACCAATTAATGTAATAAAAAAACCAATATAAAGCCATTTTTCGGACTTCATTGCATCTGGTACTACTAAATTAGCTTCACTAGCCTCTACTATTATCGGCGTCGCCAATAAAATTAATAAACTTAAAACCTTTTTCATAATTAAATTTTTTCATTCCACAAAATTATAGAAAATTTTTATCTTAATATTTTATTTATGTTTATATTATTATATGTTTGATCTTATAAGTTTACATTAATCGAGTAAAACATGTTTTAAATTACCAAATTTTTATTATTGATATTTAGGAGCTTTTCACTATTTATTTATAAAATTCTTTTAAATTTTTTTATATTACATTGAGCATTATTTTCATAAATATTTTTTAAAAAATTTTGGTTAAATAAAATTTTGTTATCACACTAATTGATTATTTTTGTAAATATAACACTAGAATCAAAATGGCACAAGGATCTGTATCTTCATTAGCAAAGCAAACAGTTGTTTATGGTATCAGTAGCATTTTAGGTAGATTATTAAATTATTTATTAGTACCATTATACTCTAGATTATTTTTGCCGGCAGAAGCAGCTGTTTATATAGAATTCTACGCATACGCAGCTATATTTTTAGTTATTTTAACCTATGGGATGGAGACAGCTTTTTTTAGATATATTAATGACAAAAATTTAAATGATCAAGATAGAGTTTATAGCACAGCATTCAGTTCTATTTTATTAACTTCAAGTTTTTTTATATTAATATTAAGTATATTTTCCAATAATATAGCTAGTGGATTAGGCTACGAAGGTAATGGACAATATGTAATATTTTTTGCCATCATAGCTGGAGCAGATGCGATATCTAGCATTCCATTTGCTTATTTAAGGAGTAAAGGTAAAGCGATTACTTTTGCTACTATCCGCATTGTAAATATATTTATAAATGTTTTTCTAAATATATTATTTTTAGTTATAATTCCCAATTTATATAATAATCATCCAGATTTACAAAATTTTTTATCAATATTCACAAATGGTACACCTTGGATAGGGTATATTTTTGTGGCAAATCTGATAACAAGTTTATTAAATTTAATACTGTTATTCCCATATTATAAACATGTGAAACTACGTATAGATAAACATCTATGGATTATTATGCTTAAATATGCATTACCTTTATTGATTTTAGGACTTTCTGGTATATTAAATAATAATATTGATAGAATATTATTGAAAAATTTATTACCTCCAGACATAGCAATGCATCAAGTGGGAGTTTATGGGATGATATTTAAATTTTCAGTAATTATGAGTCTCGCTTTACAAGCTTTTCGTTATGCAGCAGACCCATTTTTTTTCGAACAATCAACAGAACAAGATGCCAAAAAGACTTATGCTAGAGTGATGAATTATTTTGTTATTACTCTAGTCATCATTTATGCTCTTACAATGTTGAATATGGATTATGTTAAATATTTTGTGGGTAAATCATATTTCGAAGGGCTACCTGTAGTAAATATTTTATTACTTAGCCAATTATTTTTAGGTATTTTTTATAATTTGAGTATCTGGTATAAACTAACTGATAAAACTCTTTTGGGTGCTATAGTAAGTATAGCTGGCACAGCAATTTTAATAATTTTAAATATTATTTTGATACCTAAGATCGGTTATGTAGGTAGTGCCTGGGCTAATCTGATATGTAATTTTACTATTGCCGTAGCAAGTTATTTACTTTCACAAAAATATTATCCAGTTCCTTATGAACTTACTAAACTAATTATTTATATCATTTCTGGTATTTTAATTGTCTTTTTAGGATCATTAATACCAACTATAGATAATCATTTACTAAACATTCTTGCTCATAATAGTTTGTTATTAATATATATACCGATTATTTATTATCTAGAACCAGGTTTTTTCAAGTTTATCAAAAATACATTGAAAAGAAAGTAAACGACAAATAAAAAGACTTTCAGGAAAAATGATATCATTCATTACAGTTTCTGATGATCGATTGAGTATAATAAAGATTTACTTATAACCTTTTGCTTATTTATAAACGACTACTAGCATTAATAAATAAGAAATTAATAAGTTTTAATGCTGAATTATTATTTTATTTATATTGCTTCCAATGTTATTATTAATCGTAATGAAATAAATACCATTAGGCCAGCTATCACAAGTAATATTTTTATCAGGTTCATATTTACCATTATAGACACATTGTCCGATAGTATTATAAATATTAATAATTGAATTAAAATTGTTATTTGGTAATTTTAAAATTATTATATCGTCAGCAGGGTTGGGATAAATCATTATTTGAGGATAATCATTATCAGCAATACTATTGTTTTCGTCTATTTTTATATTATCAATAAATAAATTATTACCATTACCACTGATAGCTCTAAATCTTGTGATAACATTAGTTTGTTTATAATTTATTAAAGAGATTATTTCTTGCTGCCATTCATCTATCAATGGATTATTAAATGAGCTCATCATTGGGATACCAGTGGCGAGAGCACTATCACCTTTAGACCATAATGTATTCCAACTATTACCACAATCGGTAGATATATCAATTTGAAGCATATCATTATGAGTTATGTAACCATCATATTGCCTATAAGCACGATAAAATGATAGAGTAGGATTATTGTAATTTGATAAGTCTATAGAATGTAATATTAAATCATCAGTATTACCTTCTGGAATATAATAAAATTCAATTTTTGCAGAACCAACAATTTCATAACTAGCTAAATCTCTTTGCCAAGTTTTGCCATCAAATTGATTATCAACGATTACCATCGTAGATGGTGGAAAATTAATAGATGAGAAATCTTGCAAATATGGTGGCAAAATATCTGGATAAAAAACATTAATATTAGCATATGTAGTATCATTAATTGGATTTTTATCAATATTATCATTAGGATTTTCTGTCCAAATTTTAATATTATTTAACCCATTATCCAGTGAAACATTAGGAATAACAATGTTTATCAAAGAATCACTACTTAAATTATCTGCCAAATGAATAGTATGAGTCGTTCCATTATTTATTTTATAACTAATATCTAATGAAGAGATAGATTGATAACCTTTATTTTTTACCAATAGAGAGATATCCGAGATATTAGTACAGGCGAAGTGTGGAGCATAACAATGCAAAGCAGCTATATCAAAATCTGCGAGTGGAAACTGAATACTCGTAGCATTCAATACTTCCTGCCTGCCTTCACACACAAAAGCTATTATTTCTAAATTTGATAAATCTACTGGGATATTATAAAAATTAGTAGGAATTTGATAATGAAAAATAGTATCATAAAAACTACCAGTAGTGGTATGAGGAATATTAATACCCCATTGCCCAGTAATAAAATTACGAAACATTTGCATATGATAATATTGACCATCTGGAGCTATAAATGATGAATTATGATATAACTCTGCTTGAGGCCCTTTAACATAATTTTGAACTAAAGCAATATTTAATTTATTTATTGTGCTATCTGCATTTGAGGTGTAATATACCTCAACAAGTAAATCTAAGGTTCTAGTAGTATAATTAAATTGTGCATTAATGGCGATATTAACAGGAGCTATTTGCTGCATGATAATATTAATGGCATCATCCCATTGTTCTTTATACATAGCAGTATGACCAGAAATAGATTCCAATCCTGGGAAAACATGTCTATTAACTGTGCCACTCGGATAACCTACTAGTCCAGTTTGATTTTCAATATAATAACCATAATCTGTTCTGTAATCTGGTTGGCCAGCTAATGGCATAGCAGAAGATCCTACATGGTAGGCAATTGAATAAAATCGATTTGGATAATTATTATGAAAATCAGCTATTATAGCATGAGCATAGGGACATGAGCCACAATTAATACCTGTAAACTCTTCTAGCAAAACATTTCGGGATTGAGGTGTAGTTGGCACAATAGTTTGACAATTAAGTCTATTAGCTAAAAATAACAATATTATAAATGTAAGTATAATTTTAATTTTCATAATTTATAATTTTATTGTAAATTTATGCAAATTATTCCTATTATCAAAATATTTTATAATTTTGCAAAACAAAAAATAAATTATGTCTAAAAAAATAATGTTGCTCGTGATGATAAGCTTACTAATGATAAGTTTATCAAAAGCACAAACAACCTATGATACCATAGATGTCAATTTAGATTATTTAGAACCGTTAATCACAGTACCTAATGCATTTACACCAAACGGTGATGGAATAAATGATTATTTTTATCCTTTCATTTATTATAATTATCCGATTATTAAATATGAATTGAGAATATTTGGTATTAATGGACAACAAGTATTCTACACTACTGATCCATATGCTAGATGGGGCGGCGATCAAGCAGATATGGCAACTATTCATAATTATTCAAAATCTTTCGTATATAATTTGTATGTTCAATTTAGCAATGGAGTAAGTAAAAAGTTAAGAGGTAGCTTTTTATTGCTTATAATATGAAAAAAATTGGCAAAGGATTTTTTCATATTTCAATATCTGAATGGAAAGGTATTTTTGTTTTAGCTATTTTAATTTTTTTCATTTCCTTTGTCCCACTAACAATTGACATATTTTATAAACCAAAAATAAAAGATTTTAATAAATTAGACAGTATAGCAACAGAATTACAAAATAATAGAGCATTAGCATTAGAAGATAAAAAATATACATCTACAAAAATTTATGATAATTGGAGTATCAATTCTCTAAACCCTTTTCCTTTTAATCCAAATACGATTAATGCTCAAGATTTTAAAAAAATGGGATTTACAGACAAACAAACACAAAGTTTTATTAATTATAGAAGTGCTGGGGCTAAGTTTTATACAAAAAAAGATTTCAAAAGATTATATTTTATAAATGATGAAATATATGAATTATTATCACCATATATTCTTTTGCCAGATAGCATTATTGCATCTAAACAAAGTAAAAAGATAAAAGAACAAATAAAAGTAGAGCTAAATACTGTAGACAGTATCAATTTAATAAAGGTACCTGGCATAGGTGGTTATAGAGCAAAAAAGATCTTAGAATTAAGAAATAAATTAGGTGGCTTCACTGATTATGATCAATTAAAAATGATATATGGCTTTAATGATTCATTAATAGAAACATTAAAGCCTTATATAAGTATAAATCCATATATAATTAAAAAAATTAACATTAATAAAGCAAATATTAAAGAATTAGCACGCCATCCATATATTGGCTATAATTTATCAATTTCTATTTATAACTATAGACAAAATCATGGTAATTACAACTCTATAGAAGAACTAAAAAAATTGAAGTTGATAAATGATAGTATCTATAATATGATAGTGCCATATATTACGGTCGAATAAAAATTGGGTGAAAAAAATAACACAGTATTAGGGAATATCGATATTTTAATGTTTTAATATTTCAAGGTTTTACAAAAATAATTTTTAAATTTGCAAAAAGTATATAATTATGAATAACCTTTTAGAAAATCCAACAGAATTATTCACCCTTACTAAAGAAGGTACACGCGAGTTCTACGATAATCTCTATAATGAAATGATAGAGGAAGGCAAAGATGTAGTCGATTATCAAGAAATTAAAGCCATGTCTACAGGTGTATTATGCCCAGATTGCAATAGTAGTCATGTTATTAAAAATGGTTTGCAAAGCGGAGTACAAAACTATCGTTGTAAAAACTGTGGCAGACAATTTAGAGTTACCACTGGCACCTTTATGTATGGCATTCACCACAAAGATAAAATGCTAGAATACATAAAATGTATGTCTGCTGGCATGAGCTTGAGAGAATGTGCCAGGAATGTACATATTAGTCTTTCAACAAGTT
>JAPXMM010000024.1:0-23979 GCA_033809015.1 Bacteroidales bacterium | reverse complement strand
TAATATGTACATTCCTGGCACACTCTCTCAAGCTCATGCCAGCACTCATACATTTGATATATTCTAACATTTTGCCCTTTTCATGAACACGATACATAAAGGTGCCTGTGGTAACTCTGAATTGTCTGCCACAGTTTTTGCAACGATAGTTTTGTACTCCACTTTGCAAACCATTTTTTATAACATGACTGCTATTGCAATCTGGGCATAATACACCAGTAGACATGGCTTTGAGCTCTTGGTAGTCGACTACATCTTTACCTTCATTGATCATTTCATTGTACAGATTGTCATAGAATTCACGTGTACCTTCCTTTGACAAAGCGAATACTTCTGTTGGATTTTCTAAAAGGTTATTCATAATTATAATTTTTTGCAAATATATAAATTTTCTATAACAAAAAAACTTGATTTTTAAAAACATAAAAATTATATTCTCTCTTTTTTCCTACACCTCTTTTCTTTATTATTATCCCCTACACTTTTATTATCATTTTTTTAAGTGTTTTATTTATTTTCCTAATTTTTTATATACTTTTGCATTAACAATTAAATTTACAATTGTGGCTAAAAAAAATAGTGAAAAAAAACAAAGCAGTAATAAATCTACTGCTAATAACAAATCAAAAAATCAATCTGAGTATAAACTCAAGGGAAAAAATTTAGTAATTGTTGAATCACCTGCTAAAGCCAAAACTATTGAAAAATATTTAGGTAATGATTTTACTGTATTATCTAGTTTTGGTCATATCAGAGATTTACCTAAGGGTGAGCTCGGGGTTAATGTAGATAAAAATTTCGAACCTAAATATATTATTATTAAAGGTAAAGAAAAGGTTGTCAACCAACTGAGTGCTGCAAGCAAGCAAAGTGAAATTGTTTGGTTAGCTACTGATGAAGATAGAGAGGGAGAAGCTATCAGTTGGCACCTTGCTGAGGCTTTAGAAATTCCTGTTCAGAAACTAAGACGCATTACTTTTCATGAAATTACTAAATCTGCTATTGAAGAAGCTATAAAAAATCCCAGAAATATTGACTACAATCTAGTCAATGCTCAGCAAGCTCGTCGTATTTTAGATCGTTTAGTAGGTTATGAATTATCTCCCATTCTTTGGAAAAAAATTGCTAAAAATTTATCTGCTGGTAGAGTGCAATCTGTGGGCTTGAGATTAATAGTTGAAAGAGATAGAGAAATAGAAGGATTCGTTTCTGATGAATCATATAAAGTAACTGGTAAATTTAATCTGATAGACAAGCCAGATATTTTATTGTCTGCTGAGCTAAATCATCAATTTAAAAAGGATAAAGAAGCTTTAGACTTTTTAGAACAATCTAAAGATGCTATTTTTACTATTTCAGATATAGAGCAGCATCCAGCTAAGCGTACCCCTCCTCCTCCATTTATCACTTCTACTCTACAGCAGGAAGCAGCAAAGCAAATAGGTCTCTCAGTTTCGCAAACTATGCATTTAGCTCAAGAGTTATATGAGTCTGGTCTCATCACTTATATGAGAACTGATAGTGTTACACTTAGCAATTTTGCTCTTAATGCTGCTAAAGAATTCATCAATTCTAACTATGGAGAGAAATATTATAAAAGAAGACAATATAAAACTAAATCTAAAGGAGCTCAAGAAGCCCATGAAGCTATTCGTCCAACTGATTTATCTAAACCTACTATTGATGCTTCTGGACAAATCAAAAGGCTTTATGAACTTATTTGGCGTCGAACTATTGCTTCGCAAATGGCTAATGCTGAATTTATCCGTGCTACTATAACCATAGCTACTAATATTAGCAAATATCTATTTTTAGCTAAAAGTGAAACTCTTACTTTTGATGGTTATCTGAAAATTTATCAAGAAAAAGATAATGTGGAAGATGATGATGACACTCAAGCTGCTTCTAAAATTGATATCTCTTTATTCAAAATTGGTGATCAATTAAACTATAAAGAAATCTCAGCCAAGCAAAGTTTCACTAGTCCGCCATATCATTATAATGAGGCTGCTCTTGTTAAAAAATTAGAAGAGCTAGGTATAGGGCGTCCTTCTACTTACGCAACCATTATCACTACTATTCAACAAAGAGATTATGTAGAGAAAAAAACTATTCCTACCCAAGAAAGAGATATTAAAATTTTCACTTTAGATAATTCTAAAAAAATTAAAATTACTGAAAAAAAAGAAAAATTCGGCGGTGAAAAACAAAAATTGATTTCTACTGAATTAGGAAAGGTGGTAACTGATTTTCTTATTAAATATTTTGCAGATATTATGGATTATAACTTTACAGCTGATATAGAGGAACGTTTTGACAAAATAGCTACTGGCGATGAACAATGGCAAGAAATGCTTGCTGATTTTTATAAAAATTTTCATCCAAAGGTTGAAGATGTTACACAGACTTCAGATAAGCAACATATTTCTAAACTATTAGGCATAGATCCTAAAACAAATAAAAATGTTTATATTACTTATACTAAACATGGCATGGCATTACAATTGGGTGATTATACTGATAATGAAAAACCTATTTATGTCTCTATTAGCAAAAAACAAAAAGTAGATTTTAATGAAATAACTTTAGAAGAGGCTTTGAAATATTTTGAATTGCCTAAAGAGCTTGGTGAATATGAAGGTGACAAAGTTATAGTAAACGTTGGCCGCTATGGTCCTTATGTTTTGTATAAAAATAAATTTTATTCTATCAAAAACCTAGACAAACCTTTGACTGATTTTACACTAGATGAAGCTATTAAAATAATTTCTCAACCCAATGGTCTTATTAAAACTATTTCAGAAAAACCATTGATACAAATTTGGATAGGACGTTATGGTCCTTACATTAAAACTGAAGATGGTAATGTGCCTATTCCTAAAAGTGTATCTATTGATAGTATCTCAGAAAGTGAAGTCAAAGAATTAATAGAAAAACACAAAGCTAAAAAATCAAAAAAATGAAAGAAATAGCTAATTTTTTCGATACTTTTTCATTAAATCATAATCATTACAAAAATTCCCAATTATCTAATAACGTTATAGATTTACAAAATAATGAAAATATTCCTTCAGATGCTAATACTATAGCTCTTATCAATTTTTCTATAAATAATGACAGAGAAAAATTTATTACAAGTTTAATAAAACTAAGATCTTATTTATATTCATATAGTAATATAGATAAAGTTCACATATTAGATTGTGGCTCTTTCATTAATAGTGTAAATGCTAAAGATAGTATTGATGGATTGGCATACGTTTTATCAGATTTAATAACTGCTGGAATAGTACCCATAATTATTAGCGATGATAGATCTGTTATTTTAGCGATTCATAAAGCTTATGAGCATATAAAACGATATTATAATTTAGCTTTTATTTTGCCATTTATAGATATAAATAATGAGAATCTATGGGAAAAATCTAAAGATTTATTACCGTGGCATGACTATATTTTCAGAAATAATTTACTTTTAAATACTGCTACTTTCATCGGATATCAAAGTTATCTGACAGATAGTGATGCTCTACAATGGGTAGAAAATAATTTTTTTGATTTATTGAGATTAGGTGATATTCGCGAAAATATAAGAGCTGCAGAACCATATATTAGAAATTCAGATATTATTTGCATAGATATGAACGTTATGAAAAAATCAGAAGCTCCTGCTACTATGCTTGCACTTCCTAATGGTTTGTATGCTGAGGAACTTTGTCAACTATCATATTATGCTGGTATGTCTGATAAATCATCAGTTTTCACTTTTTATAATTACAATCCAGACAAAGATTTAGAAGATCAAACTATGCAGCTTATAGCTCAGGCTTTATGGTATATAGCAGAAGGTGTTTCTCTACGAGTAAAAGATTATCCTTATACTCCCAAAACGCAAATGCTCAAATATACTGTTATTATGGATTCTCCTATTAATGAATTAATTTTTTACAGAAGTACTCGCTCAGATAGATGGTGGATAGAGCTACCTATAAATAATACTACTCATATACAACGTCATACTCTCATTCCTTGCCTATATGAAGATTATCTAGCTGCTCTACAAAATAAAATTCCTTTAATTTTTTGGAATGCAATAAAGAAAAAGGCTTAAAAGAATATCTCCAAAATTAATTCTCAGCTAGAATTAAAACCACATTGGAAATGATTTTACTGGGTTGATAAATAGTACCTTTAGAGGAGTAGCTACGAAGTATTTGCAGAGCTACATAATGTGGTACGTAGTAAAACATAAATATTTATTGAGTAGAATGATAGATGATATATGTAGGATGTTAAATTTAGCAGCGTCAGACTAGGAAGCGTGATATGTGTATGTGAGGTTGAAATTAAAGCATAGAGAAAAGCTAACGTAAATATTTTTTTCTCTTCCCTAGCCTTCCTTTGAATTGCTCTTTTTATATAACTATTTTTAAACTATAACCTTAAAAAAATAAATCTTTTTTAATATTTTATAGATTTAAATTTTTAATAATGTTAACAATATTAGATTATATTAACTTATTTTCTACTATTTTTAAATTTTATTTAATTTTGATTGAAAATTTTTATTTAATTTTGCAAAATAAATGGTGGATGTAGTTCAATGGTTAGAGCACCAGATTGTGGATCTGGAAGTTGTGGGTTCAAGTCCCATCATCCACCCTTTCAATATATTTTCATATTAATTATAATAAAAATCATTTTTTATCCTTTTTAAAAAAATTTTTGTTAAATTTGCAATAACAATTAATCAAAAATAAGGAGGTAAATATGGGAACAAGAGGTAAAGCTATTATTAAATTAGATGTAGACAAGCTTTTGGAATTATTAAACAAAGCTTATGCTGATGAATGGTTAGCTTATTATCAGTATTGGGTAGGTGCAAAAGTAGCTAAAGGTATAATGAGAGAGCCAGTAGCTAATGAGCTCATGGAACATGCTAATGAAGAATTAGAACATGCAGAGAGATTAGCAGAACGCATTCTACAATTAGGTGGAACACCTATCATTAAACCCGAAGATTGGTACAAGATGTCCAATTGCGGATATGAAGCACCAGAAAATCCTAATACTGAAGTATTATTAAAACAAAACATTAAAGGTGAACAATGTGCTATTGATGTTTACAATAAATTATTAGAATTTATCGGAGGTAATGATCCTATAACTTTTCATCTAATTCGTGAAATTCTCGAAGATGAAGTAGAGCATGAAGATGATTTAGAAAATCTACTTGAAGATTTCGAATCTATGAAAAAATAATTTTTTTCATAAAAAAATTAAAATAAAAAAAGCCTCAATTGAGGCTTTTTTTATTGATATATTTACAAATTTTTGTTAAAAATCATCAAATAGGGATAATTGGTTGATTTTATTTTCAATATTTTTATTTTTATTGTTATAAACTTTATGTTCATGATTTTCTTTTTTATAAAAATAATGTAAAGAATGTTGGTCATTATTTTGAATAAAATCATTAATAATAGTTCTAATAAATTTATTAGGAGTAGTACCACTTATTTTACAGAATTCTTCAAATTTAGTTGCAGTACTATTAGGAATAGCAAATTTATATTTTCTATATTTAGCTTTTTTCCTTGGCATGATAAAGTTATTTTATAATTTCATTAATATCTTGCATAATTTTATATAAAAAATTTTCAGCTTTAGCCTTACTACTACTTTCTATATAAATGCGAATAATAGGTTCAGTATTAGATGGTCTCATATGTATACATGTATCATCATTATTTGTTAGTTTAAGTCCATCAATATTAATGAAGTCAAATTGAGAATTACGTTTTTGAATTTCATTTAAAATATATTCTATGGGTAAATTAAAATTGCTAATTTCAATTTTAGATTTTATCATATGATAATAAGGATAATAAGATTTGATGACAGATACAGGTTTTTGTTTATTAGCTAAAAAGCTTAAAAACAAGGCAATACCTAGAATAGCATCTCTGCCGTAATGTAATTCTGGTAAAATAACTCCTCCATTACCTTCACCGCCGATTACTGCTCCCACTTCTTTCATTTTATTTACTACATTTATTTCTCCCACTGCAGAATAATATAGCGGACAATTATATTTATCTGCGATGAATTTAACTGCTTGAGTTGTACTCAGATTAACAACTACAGGACCAGGATTATTTTCAAGAATATAATCAGCAACTGCTACAATGGTATATTCTTCACCAAACATATCTCCATTATCACATACTATAGCTAATCTATCAACATCTGGATCTACTGCAAAACCTACATCTGCTTTATTAGTTTTCACATTAAATGATAATTGAGATAAATTTTCGGGTAATGGTTCTGGTGAATGCTCGAACATACCATTTACTTCATCATTTAATAAAATATAATTTTCTACTCCTAATGCATCAAATAATTTTCTAATAGCTATACTACCAGTACTATTGATAGTATCTACAATAATTTTAAAATTAGATTGTTTAATTAAATCTCTGTTAATATAAGATAAATCTAAAATTCTACTTATATGATAATCTATCAAATCTGGAGCCTCATAAATTTGTCCAAATTTTTCTTCTTTAACAAGAGAAAATGCAGATGAATCACTAGCAATGTTTTCAATTTCCTTCAGAATATCTTCAGTAATGAATTCACCATTTTCATTAAAAAATTTAAGAGCATTCCAATTTTGAGGATTATGACTAGCAGTTATCATTATACCACCTTGAGCATTTAAATACTTAACTCCCATTTCTATGCTAGGAGTAGTACTATAATCTGCATCATACACGTCTATTCCTGTACAAATCAAACTATTAATTACTAAATTCTTTATAGAATTTCCTGATATTCTACCATCTCTACCTACAACGATTTTAGGTAAAGCATCTTGAAATTGGTTTTTTATAACAGTAGCAAAGGCTAAAGAGTATTTTACTACGTTTATAGGATCTAATCCATCACTATCTCCTATGGTACCTCTAATACCTGAAATAGATTTAATAAGTGGCATAAATTATTATTTTGCTTTTCCTTGATTTGCTATTTTATCAATAGCAGCTTTTAATTTTTCTTCATCAGCGAGAAAATATCTATTAATTGGTTTTAAATTATCATCTAATTGATAAACAAGAGGAATGCCAGTAGGAATATTGAAATGTAAAACTTCGTCTTCTGACATTTGATCAAGATACTTTACTACACCTCTCAGACTATTGCCGTGAGCAGAAATCAGCACTCTTTTATCATCAAGTAAATCATTTTTTATTTTTTCTTCCCAGAGAGGTATAACTCTTTCTACAGTATCCTTTAAAGATTCACCTAACATATATTGTATATTATCTACATCATTATACCTGGCTTGCTTTCTCATATCTGCTATTTCATCTTCAGAAAGTAATGGTGGACGAACATCATAAGCTCGTCGCCATAAAAGAACTTGTTCCTCTCCATATTTTGCTGCCATCTCAGATTTATTCAACCCTTGCAATTTACCATAGTGCTTTTCATTTAGTCTCCAAGTTTTTATTTCTGGTAACCACATTCTATCCATTTGTTCTAAAATTAACCAGAGTGTTTTAATTGCTCTTTGTAATACAGATGTATATGTTATGTCGAAATCAAATCCTTTTTCTTTTAGAATTTTACCTGCTTCTATAGCTTCTTGTTCACCTTCAGGAGTTAATGCTACATCAGTCCATCCTGTAAAAATATTAGCACGATTATATACACTTTCACCGTGTCTCACTAATACCAAAGTTTTCATATTTTATTTTGTATTTTGAGTATAATAATTTTTTAAAATTAATTTTTATATTTGTCCATTACATATTGCTGTAAACTTATTAATTTTTTATTTGCCATATCTTCTGTACTATCAATCATCATCATTAAATCAATTATTTCTTGACTTTCGAAAACTCCACCTTCATTTGCACTATCTAATAAAGAAATCAAATGTGGATAAGTGTTTTTAGCTATATCATTATAAACTTTAAAAAGTTCAAGTGCTCCTTGTCTAAATGTATCTTCTACCTTGAACGGTTTTTCATATTTTTTTATAATAGTATCTAAAACAGTTTGATATTCTTTTAAAAACATTATTAATGTATCAGTTGGTTTATTTTCATAGATACCAAAATATAATTTAGCTTCATGCTGCAAAACTGTATGTTGATCATCAACTAATTTGTTATTGAATTCAATTACTTTATTTGTATTAATTTTTTTACATGAAGGCATAGCTAATAAAATTGTAGCCATTAAAAAAAAGCTAATAAATTTCTTTCCCATAATTACCAATTTTTTTACAAAGATATTAAAAAAAATAATAAATAATTAAATTTTTTATTTTAAAATTATTAAGAAGTAAAATAATAAAGTATTAAGATAAATCTTAAATGGAATATGTAGATAATATTTAAATGTTATGAATTAAATATGTTGATGACATCAGATAGCTGTACCGCTCCCACGCCCGCCTATCAGACGCTGCCAAATTCAATAACCTCCCAGTATCTTCTATAATCTTCCCCGCCAAATACTTCCCCTTCACTACAAACCACATTATATAGTTAGTTAAGTATTTTGTTGCGACTCCACGAAACTTGTAATATATCCAGCTAACAAAATTTGTAATCTTCTTATGAACAGTAGATACACTATATATGCCATCCTTTTTCTTTTTATTAGAAGTTATCTCTTTGTGTTTGATGTGTTCTGCAGTTACAGTCTTGAAAGCTTTTTTATTGCTGCCACACACCACCGAATCCTCAGATATTCGTGATTTTAGAA
The DNA here is from genome assembly GCA_033809015.1 of Bacteroidales bacterium. GTDB lineage: Bacteria > Bacteroidota > Bacteroidia > Bacteroidales > DTU049 > DTU049. Next base: position 15,195 of record JAPXMM010000024.1, on the reverse strand, counting down.
AAGCAGATATATGATCAGCCTGCACCCTTTCATCTTCTAATTTTTTGAACAAAATATTTCCACTCCTATCTGTGGCAGCCAATACTGCAACTTTTGTTGGTTTCTTTTTCTTCAATTTTTTTAGCTCTTTCTTGTCTCGTTTCTTTTTGCCTTTCTCTGAATATTTCATCAGTAGCTCTTCTAATTCTACTACCCCAAAGAAATTTACATTATCTTCAAATGACTGCATGGCACACAATATTCTGTGCCGCCAAAAGAAACTTGTTGAAAGACTAATATGTACATTCCTGGCACACTCTCTCAAGCTCATGCCAGCACTCATACATTTGATATATTCTAACATTTTGCCCTTTTCATGAACACGATACATAAAGGTGCCAGTGGTAACTCTGAATTGCCTACCACAGTTTTTGCATCGGTAGTTTTGAACTCCACTTTGCAAACCATTTTTAATAACATGACTACTATTGCAATCTGGGCATAATACACCTGTAGACATGGCTTTGATCTCTTGGTAATCGACTACATCTTTACCTTCTTCTATCATTTCATTATAGAGATTGTCGTAGAACTCACGTGTACCTTCTTTAGTAAGGGTGAATAATTCTGTTGGATTTTCTAAAAGGTTATTCATAATTATATACTTTTTGCAAATATAAAAATTTTCGATAACAAAAAAACTTGATTTTTAAAAACATTTATAGAATTATATTACCCCTTTCCCACCCCTTTCCCACCCCTTTCCCACCCCTTTCCCACCCCTCTCCCACCTATTTAACTAACTATCGTCACCACTATTTCTCGTGCTGAAGCTCTAGTCCTAAATTCGCATAAATATATTCCTTGCCATATGCCTAATGATAGCTCTCCTTTTACTATTGGTATTATTAGTGAAACACCAAACATCGAACTTTTGAAATGTGCAGGCATGTCATCTGCCCCCTCTAAATCATGTGTAATAAATGGCAAATCTTCTGGTACTAATTCATTACTTATTGCTTCCATATCTCGTCTGACATCAGGATCGTAATTTTCATTTATTGTTATTGCTGCCGATGTATGTCGTAGAAAAATATTTAGCAAACCTGCCTCTGGTAAAGGTTCTATTACTTCTAGTATTTTATTTGTTATTAGATGAAAACCTCTTTTATATGGCGGAAGTTTTATTTCATATGTTTTTACCATTGTTTTTTATTTATATGTCCTTATTAAAAAATGTTTAATGCATTTATTTATGGGCTTTGATTTTGTGTAAAGCAAAATATTCTGGTCCATGTGGTTTTAATTTACTCTCAAAAAGTATAATTTCGTCAATAGAGTATTTTCCTAAGGATAGATTTGCATTATTAGATATTATTTCATTAAATTTACTTAAATTAGTAATCCTTTTTATTCGTCCTAATGTTAAGTGTGGGATAAATTTTTCATCAGATTTTATATTATTTATTAATGATATTTGTTCATTTAATAATTTTGCTAAATTTTTGGTCTGATTATTATCTATCCACTTAGTCCACAATACATTAGGATTATCTCTACTGCCAAAAGTATGCAAACCTGATAATTGCACTTCAAATTTAGTAAAATATCCTTGCAAATTATCTAATATATTTATGATTGTCGCAATATCATTTTCATTTGTATCTCCCAGAAATTGCAAAGTCAGGTGTATATTATCAAATGATACCCATTTTATACTATTTTGTGATAATTGATTTTGTATTTCTAAAATAGATAGTTTTGCAAGGTTATTTAGTTTTATGGGGATGGCTATAAATAAGCGTTTCATTCATCTGCATTATTTTCTTTCACAAGTTGTGCTAATTTTTTCCCTAATTCTTTAGCTTTTTTAATATCTTGGTCACTAGGTGTAAATTTGGTAAATATTGCTTCATCTAAAACATTCAATTTCAGCCCTGCAGCAATGTTAGGAATTAATTTTTGATTTTCTCCACTCCAGCCAAAAGATCCAAATGGCAAAACAAATTTACCTCTATCTCTAATAGGATTAATGGCTCCGAATAATTTATAAATTGGTAAAAGTATATTTTGATTTATTACTGGTGAGCCAATAGCTATACCTTTAGCTCTTGTTAAATATTCATCTAAATCTCCTAAATTTACATGTTCTATATCTTTCAGTATGACTTCTAAACCTTCTTCTCGAGCACCTTCAGCTATCGCTTCAGCTAATTTGCCTGTCTTACCATATGCTGACACATAAGCTATTAAAATATCTTGATATTTTTTGGTAGCCAGAAATTCTTGTGATAATTTTGCTGACCAATCAACATATCTTTCCCAATTATTTAATAGTAATGGTCCATGTCCTGTAAGTATGCTATTGATTTCTAAATTTTTTATTCTATCTATAGCTTGAAGCATAAATTTGCTAAACGGTTTTAGTATCACATCAAAATAATATTTGAATGCATCGTCAAAGTTACCAACTTTATTGTCTATCATTCTTTCATCTGCATAATGGCATCCAAAGCTATCACATGTAAATAAAAATTTATCTTCTTTTAAATATGTATAAATACTATCTGGCCAATGTAGATTTGGAGCAGATATAAATTCTAATGTTTTATTCCCTAGATCTAATGTGTCTCCACCTTTCACGATAATATTGGGGAAATCCCTATTAAATAAATCTTTAAGATTCCTAATAGCACTAGCACTACCCAAAACAGTTGCATTTGGAGCTAGTTTGAGTAAATTCATTAAATTGCCACTATGATCAGGTTCTGTATGATCGAGTACAATGTATTTAATCTTTTCTGGTTCAATTACTTGTTTGATTTTTTGCAAATATGTCTCCCAAAAAGTTTCTTTTGTTGTTTCTATGATGGTAGGCATCTCAGCATTTATAAAATATGAATTATATGTTGTGCCATATTTTGTTTCCATCACTACATCAAAAGTTACAATATCATAATCTAAAACTCCTATCCAGCAAACATCTTTACTGATAGGTATTACCTTATCATCTATTTTTTTGATTTTTTGCATAATTTTTATTTTTTATAATGCAAAGATACAATGTTATATAAAAATTATATAACTTAATGACATTTATTATTTGTTATCTATTGCCAATCACAGTTAATAAAATGCAATTTATATTTTTTTAATATTAATTTTGGGTAAATTAAAAAAAATTATTAATTTTGCAAACTAAAATTTTAAAAAAAGATTTATGGTGAATAATTATGAAACCGTTTTCATTTTAACTCCCGTTTTGTCTGAAGAGCAGGCAAAGGAAACGGTAAAAAGGTACAAAGAATTATTAGAGCAAAATGGTGCTCAAAATATTTATGAGGAATTCTGGGGACTGCGAAAATTAGCATATCCTATACAGAAAAAAACTACTGGATTTTATTATTTATTCCAATATGAAACTGATAAAAATAATCTAATATCATTATTAGAGCTTAATTTTAAGCGTGATGAACGTGTTTTGCGTTATTTAACTGTTAAACTAGACAAATATGGCATAGAGTGGAATGAAAAACGTAAAAAACAACAAGCTGAAAATAAAATCAAAGAAAAAAATAAAATTGAATTATAATTTTTAAAAGATATTAATATTATGGCTATAGATCCAGGAATTAAATTTTTAACTCCAATTAATATAGAGACAAGAGTAAAAAAATATTGTCGTTTTCGCAAAGCTAGAATTAAATATGTGGATTACAAAGATCCAGATTTTTTAGTAAAATTTGTTAATGAACAAGGTAAGATTTTGCCACGTAGAATCACTGGCACCTCTGCTAAATATCAAAGAAAAGTAGCTAAAGCTATTAAAAGAGCTAGACATTTAGCTCTTTTACCTTTCACTACTGATTTATTAAAATAATAAAAATTAGAAAATCATGGCATTAGTAGAAGTAATTTTAAAGGAAGATGTCCCAAAAGTGGGTTATAAATATGATACTGTAAAAGTAAAAGCTGGGTATGCTCGCAATTTTTTAATCCCTAAAGGATTAGCTATACCAGCTACTACATCTAATAAAAAAATGTATCAAGAAATTAAAAAGCAGAGAAGTGCTAAAGAAGAAAAAACTTTAGCAGACGCTAAAGCTCTCGCTGAAAAATTAAACCAAGTAAAGCTAATTGTAAAAACTAAAGTAGCTCAAAATACAGGTAGAATTTACGGTAGTGTGACTACTGCAATGATAGCAGATGCTATTCTTGAGCAATATAAGTTTGAAGTAGATCGCAAAACCATTTCTATCCCCGATGAACACATTAAACAGATAGGCACTTATAAAGCAAAAACTCATATCTACAGAGACATTTATGCTGAATTTGAATTTGAAGTTGTTAGCGATGAGCCAGCTGTTGAAATAAATAACCAACAACAAACAGAAGATAATCAAGAATAATATCCATTTATAAATATTCCATTTGCTTAAAAAAGGGGGCGTAAGACCCTTTTTTTTATTGATTTATCTTGTAAAGAGATCTAACATTTAAGATAAAATTTTTCAAAAAAATTTTATCTTTCTGAAATAGGCGATTAGAAAGTCAATTTTTATTAACATGTCAAATTAAACTATTAATAAATATATTTATTACTGATGTATTCACAGTAATAATTTTTTATTAATTAAACGACTATTTAAATTTATTTTTTTATAATTTTGAAAATATTTTAAAAAAACTCAACATTATGAATTGGAAAAATAAGTCAATTATTTTTATTAGTTTGTTTTTAATATTGACAACATCTTGCTCTATTTTTCAAAAGAAAAATACACCAGAATATGTATCTAAGCAATTTTTAACAAATTTTCAAAAATTAAATTTCGAAGAAGCATCTAAATATAGCACTGAAAACACAAAAATGATGATAGCTTTTTTCAAAAACATCATAGGCATGATGCCTGCGGATAAACGTGATAGCTTGCAAATACCTAAAGCTAATGTAGATATCAAAAAATGTTATATCTACGGTAATACAGCTAAATGCGCTTATATAGCTAATGAAAAATTAGATACTTTAGACTTGTTAAGGATAGAGGGTAAGTGGTTAGTAGATTTGAAAAAAGAAAATAAAAATTCTCAAAATTAATTTTATAGTTATTCGTATTTGATTAAAGCAATAAAACTTTAAAGTAATTTATCTATTTGTTGGCAAATATCATTAAAAACTTCGTTTATATCTCTATCACTATAGATATCTACAATGTTTTTGTTAGTTTTTTTGTAATAATCTATAATAGGTAAAGTATATTGAAAATAAAATTGCAGTCTATTTGATATAGTTTCATAATTGTCATCTTTTCTATCTTCTTTCTGTGCTCTATATTTTAATCGATTTTTTATTATCGTTTCAGGGATGTCTAGTTTTATTACTAAATCGATTTTCAAATCATTATTCGCTAATTCTTTATCTAGCATTTCTGCTTGATGTACTGTCCTAGGGAATCCGTCAAAAATTATTCCTCTTGCATTTTTATTATTTTTAATAAACTCATTTACTATCTCTTCGATGAGTTCACCAGATACTAATGCACCAGAGTTTACAACCTTTTCTATATTTTTGCCTAAAGGAGTTTGTTTTTTTATCTCATCTCTTAATAAATCACCTGTTGGGAAATGTATAAACCCATATTTTTCTTTGATTTTTTGAGCTTGCGTGCTCTTACCACTGCCAAGTGGACCAAAAATTACTAAATTTATCATATTTGATTTAATTTGTAAATATCTAATAAATTTCTTCCTAATCCATCATAGTCTAATCCATATCCTACGACAAATTCATCAGAAATATCAAAACCAATGTAGTTAATATCTATTTCATTTTTAAATTTAAAAATTTCTGGTTTAAAAAGTAGAGTTGCTATATAAATTTTTTTAGGATTATATTTAGATAAATCATTTAGTAAACTTTTAATTGTTAATCCTGTATCAATAATATCTTCTAGAACAATAATATTCCTATTTGCTAAAGAAGCTTTTATGCTATTGGTAGTCAGATTTACATTGCCAGAGCTTACAGTGCCTACATATGAGCTAGTTTTTAAAAAATCTACTTCGCAATTATATGGGAAACGTCTAACTATTTCGCTTGTAAACATAAATGCTCCATTTAATACAGAGATAAATACTGGAGTTGTATCTCCGAGATCTTTTACAATCATTTGGCTCAATAAATCTATCCTTTTTTCTATGTCTTCTTGAGGAATAAATAATTCAAAAGTTTTATCATGCAATTGCACAGTTTTCATATTAGAATTTTTAAATTTTTTGATAAAATTAATCATTTTATTAGTAATACAATTAATTCAGTTTTAATAAATATTTTGAAATAGGCTTTTAGATAATACATTTTGCTAAATTTTTCTGTATTTTCTGTATTTAAAGAATAACTTTAATATTTATTATCAGCTCGTATTAAAACCGCACTGGGAAATTATTTGTTATAAAACATTCATAATAATAATTTATTTATTACTTAAACGCCAATTCAATAAATATTAATAAAATTGATAAAGAGCAATTAATTTTTCAAATAGAATTATTAATTATTTTTTTCTAGCATTAGCTTGCTGTTGTTTAGCTAGTTCTTCCATTCTTTGTTGCCAAGAAGATTTTTTAACAGGTTTTTTCCAATTAGCTATCAATTTAGCCCTTATTTTTTCATCATTTACGAATAATCTGAAAGCATAAGTTTGTAATATAGATATCACATTAAATAAGAAATAATAGTAGCTAAGTGCTGCAGAATAATTATTAAATATACCAAGGAATAAAATTGGCATACCATACATCATTAATTTCATCCCTGGCATAGTATTGTCTGTAGGAGTCAGTTTATTATTGATATATGTATACAATAATGTAGAAATAGCCATCAATAGAGCAAATAAACTAACATGATCACCATATAACGGTATATTAACACCTAAATTTATTATAGAATCTGAGGCAGACAGATCATGAGCCCATAAGAAAGCTTGATGTCTAAGCTCAATAGCTGATGGGAAAAATCTAAACATGGCTATAAGGATAGGAAATTGCAGTAGTACTGGCCAACAGCCACCTGCAGGATTGATTTTTGACTTTTTGTATAGCTGCATAGTCTCCTGTTGCTTTTTCAAAGCATCCTCAGGTTTAGGATATTTTTCGTTTATTTTAGTAATTTCTGGCTTTAGAGCTCGCATTTTTGCACTGCTCATATAGGTTTGATAAGTGAATGGTATTAATACAATTTTTAATAAAATGGTTAAAATTAAAATGATAAGACCATAATTTAATCCATATTTTTCTAACCAGTTGAATACGGGGATTACTAAAAATCTATTAACCCAAGCTATAGGTGCAAAGCCCCAGCCCAAAGGTATTTCTCTTTCTAGTCTTAATTTATAATCTCTTAGAATATTATATTTCAATGGACCAGTGAAGATTTTGAAATGAATAGGTTTATCACTATTATGCTCTATAGTCATTCCTACAGACATATGTCTGAGATATCTAGCAGAGTCACTTAGATTAAAAGATTTAGTCTCTAATTGGGCAGCACTGAAATAATCATCAGCATTTATTAATGTATGAGTAAAAAATTGTTGTTTTAGTCCAATCCATTTAACTCTTAAATTCAACGTTTCTTGCTGGTCTTTAGCTTTCAGATGTGTAACTTTATTGTCTCCATCCATATAGCAAATAGTAGTATTTGTAGTTTCTATTTTTTTATCTTTTTCTTGCTGAATTATATTATTTGCCCAGGTGAATGTGAGAATATCTAATGGCAAAACTCCGATTTTAGCAGGGTTCACAAAAGATAATTTATAATCTAGCATATATTCATCCTTGGGAATAGCATATTCTACTCGTACACCACCTAAGATCTCATTAGTAGCTGTATCTATGGCATTTGCTAGGAATGTTACAAAAGTAGTATCACCTATTTTTTTAATCTGAGGTTCAAAAAACAAATTTTTAGTCTCTAAAAATCTATCAAAAGCTCTGAAAACAAATGAAAACTCATAATCATTAGTATCTATCAATTGAACTGGATTATTCTTATAATCTTTGAAATTTTTTAATTCTACACTATGCAGCACAGCACCTTTACATGAAAAAGAAATATCAGCTACATCGTTAGATATTAAAATAATACTATCTGCATTAGTGTATGATTTTTGAAAAAAAGTATATGCTTCTGGTACTTTTACATTATTTACGTTAGTTGTAGTAATTATTTGTTCTACTTTTGATGTATCATTAATAACGACTTTAGTAGTATCTTGAATGCTTTGATCTGCTAATATTGCTGAATCTCTTCTGTGTTGCTCTACTAATTTTAGGCTATCTTGAATTCTTCTTTGCTTCTCTACCTCTTCTTTTGAAGGGGAAATGTAAAACATGTAACCTACCAAAAGTGCAAAAAGTAATAAAAATCCAATTACTTGACTTCTCTCCATAAACTCTTTATTCTAATAAGTTTTTTTAATTTGCAAAAATAAAGGTATTTATTTAATAGAGCAAATTTTAATTAAAATATTTCATAAAAAAGTCTGAACCACTGATTCTCGGATCATACTCGCTGGCTTCGATATGCTAATAGTCAGAACCGCAGATTTCCAGATGACTTGTAGTGAGCGTAGTCGAACTATTTAACTGATAGACTATGATTTTAAAAAAGGTAATGATAAATCATATTAAAATCAGTGGTTCAGACAATAAAAAAAGGGACTCAAGTTCATTGGGTCCCTTTGTCAAAATTATTTAATTTAGTTTATTTCACCAAAGTGAGCTCATTGATGAGATTAGTAGCTCCAGCATATCTATCTATAATAAAAAGTACATATCTGATATCTACGCTTATACATCTTTGTACACTTGTTTCGAAAAGGATATCGCCACTCATACTTTCCCAATTTCCATCAAAAGCTAATCCTATAAGATTGCCTTCTGCATCTATGACACCACTACCGCTATTGCCACCAGTAATGTCATTATTGGTAATAAAGCAAGTAATTATGTTACCATTTTTATCTGCATATTGACCAAAATCTTTTTTGCTATATAATTCTTTTAATCTATCAGGCACGATGAATTCATTATTAGTTGGATCTTCTTTTTCTATTACACCATTTAGAGTAGTAACATAGTTGTAATGTACAGCATCAGCTGGATAATAATCTTGTACGGTGCCATAGGTCATTCTCATGGTACTATTAGCATCTGGATAGAAAGCTTTATTTGGCATCATTTCTAGTAATCCGGCAATATATTTGCGATACCCTTCGCTTTGTAAATCTTCAGCTTTTGCCATCTCTTGCCACATACTACGTAAATTTGATAGTGTACTTGTAGTAATTAGAAATCCTAAGTCATTTTCTAATGTTTTTAAATTTGGATTTTGTAAAAAGTTGTTAAATCTTGTTTGATCTACTAGAATACTTTTATTGTAAATATCATCAGCCCATTTTTTAACATCACCTTTATATTTTTTTTCTAAAGTATTTATAGCACTTATTTGCTGGTCTTTAGGTACATCGTTTAGATACATTTCAAACATTGCTATGAAAATATCTTTATCTACATTAGCATTATAATCTTTAAAATATTTTTCAGCTTTTTCATTTAAACTCTTAGCAATTAATTTAGCATTGCCTTCTATTTTAGCTTTTTCATCTTTGCTAGCATTTTCCATATTTTTCAGTACAGAATATAATTGTAAAAGATCAAAGCCGAAATAAATAAATTCTGGTCCTTGTAGTAGAGCTTCTTGTATATAGGTCATTGTTTTATTATAATTTGCTAATAGATTGTATGAATTTTCAATTTCTTGAAGGCAAGTGCCATATTTTTGTTGTCTAGTAGCATCTTGTTGTACCCAGTTCACAAATTGATTTTCTAATTCTTTTTTTCTATCATAAACATCCCATCTTTTTAGACCTTTAGTTTGTCCGATGAAATATTTCCAATAGTTAGATGTTTGAGCATATTTAGATGAATATTGTAGTTTTATTTTAGCATCTTGATCCATATATGATCTCATAATAGACAATTTTTTATCTCTGATTTTTACAACCAAAGGATTATTTTGATTAATAGCTTGATCTACACCTTGAGAAGTAATATATCTATTAGTACTACCAGGGAAGCCAAAAATCATTGCAAAATCATTTTTTTCGACACCTTTAATAGAAACAGGTAAATATTTTTTAGGTTTTAAAGGAATGTTTTTATCAGAATATTCAGCTGGAGAGCCATCTGGAGCAGTATAAATACGGAAAATTGAAAAATCTCCAGTATGACGTGGCCACATCCAGTTATCTGTATCACCACCGAATTTGCCAATTGCGCTAGGTGGAGCTCCTACTAATCTGATATCTTTGTATGTTTCATAAACATGTAAATAATATTCATTCCCCTCAAAGACAGGTTTTACGACTACATCGTATTTGCCTTTTTCTGATGCTTCATTTTCTATTTCTTTAATTGCTTTTCTTATAGCTTTGTCTCTGGCACTTAGACTCATAGAATCATTTACATTTTGTAGCACTCTATCGGTCACATCCTCTATTCTTACGACAAATGACATAGTCATTTCATCTATTGGTATCTCTTCAGATAGCTTAGTAGCCCAGAATCCATTGGTTAAGTAATCATGCTCTAAGGTACTTACTTGCTGCACAGCATCATACCCACAGTGATGATTTGTAAATACTAGCCCTTGTGGAGACACTACAACTCCAGAACAGAAAAAACCTAGACTAGGTTTATATTGATCTGTACCTAAACCGACAATAGCATCTTTTATACTTGGATTGGTGTTTGAGTAAACTTCGTCAGCTTTTAATTTGAATCCTAACCTTACCATGTCTGGATAATTAAACTTTTCTATCCATATTGGTATCCACATACCCTCATCTGGTTTAGTAGGAGGATTTACTGCAAATACTATTTGCATTGTTAATAATAATGAAATAATTGACACAAAAATTTTTCTCATATTTTATTGTTTTCTGCAAAATTAGTAATTATTATTTTAAGTATTTATAAGCCTAATCAATATTTAGATTAATTCATAATAAATATATATCAATAATTATATTATATGGCTTAATAATTATTTATTGTAAATGTTTTAAAATTTGTTTGAAATAGATATATAATTATTTTTATAATTTTGAACGAAATAACTTTAATAGTGGCTGAGTAGAGCGAAGCTCGCAGCGAAGCCACGCAAAGAAAAGTCTAAACTGATAAATGCGGTATTTATTCAAGCAGAAAATTAATTTTGAAATTATTCCATTAATATAAAAATTTTTAATCTTTACTATTATTTATCAAAAACGCAATATATTTTTACCTATAAATAGTTATTCAATTATTGCATAAATAAATAATTTTTGTATTTTTGTATGTTATGAATAATTTATTTGGACTAAGTGAAGAAGAAAGTAAACATCTAGTAAATAGATATAGATATTTATTGCGTACACTGCGATACAATACTAGCAAAGAAAACAGAGCACTTATAAGAAAAGCGTTTAATCTAGCTAGCGAGGCTCATAAAGGTATGCGAAGATATAGTGGTGATCCTTATATTTATCACCCTTTAGAAGTAGCCATAATATGTTCAGAAGAGATAGGACTGGGTACTACATCTATTGTTAGTGCTCTATTACACGATGTAGTCGAGGATACAGATTATACATTAGATGATATAAGAAATCATTTTGGCGATAAAATTGCTTCTATAGTAGATGGATTAACAAAAATCACTGATTTTATCCAATTAGCTGAATCTAATAATACTTCTGCTCAAGCTGAGAATTTCAGGAAAATACTGATAACAATGGCTGATGATGTTAGAGTGATATTGATAAAACTAGCTGATAGATTGCATAATATGCGTACTCTAAATTCTATGCCTCCTGATAAGCAACAACGTATCTCAGCTGAGACATCCATTTTATTTGCTCCATTAGCACACAGATTGGGATTGTATAATATTAAAAGTGAATTAGAAGATCTAGCACTCAAATATAATGACCCTGAAATGTACAACTACATTAGCTCTAAAATAGAAGAAACTTCTACTGAACGTGATGCTTTTATTAGAGATTTTCTAAATCCCATCATCGAGAGGCTAGATCAAACTGATTTAAAATACAAAATCACTTGGCGTACAAAAGCTATATCATCTATTTATCGCAAAATGACTCAGAAACAGCTAAATTTCGAAGATATTTATGATGTTTTTGCTATTAGAATAATATTAGATAGTACTCCAGAAAATGAAAGAACAGATTGCTGGCGAGTGTATAGTATAGTTACTGATGTTTATAATATGAATCCAGAACGTTTACGCGATTGGATATCTGTGCCTAAAGCTAATGGCTATGAATCTTTACATGTAACGTTAATGAGTAATAAAGGTAGATGGGTAGAGGTACAGATTAGGTCTGAACGGATGGATGAAATTGCTGAAAAAGGCTATGCAGCTCATTGGAAATATAAAGAAGATAATGGTAAAACGAGCACTTTAGATGAATGGTTAAACTCTATACGAAATATTTTAGAAAATCCAAATGAAAATGCTTTAGAATTTTTGGATGACCTGCGGTTTGCTCTTTTTACTGATGAAATACCAGTCTTTACTCCTAAAGGGAAACTATTACAATTACCTAAAGGCTCTACAGTTGTTGATTTCGCATATGCTATTCATACAGACTTAGGAGATCATTGCATCGGTGCACAGGTAAATCATAAACTAGTGCCAGTAAGTACAATTCTCAAAAGTGGCGACCAAGTAAATATTTTAACAAGTGAAAAAGCTAGTCCTAGTACCGATTGGCTAAATTTTGTAAAAACTACTAAAGCACATAATGCTATCAAAGCTGCCCTGCATAAACAAGAGACAGAAATGGCTGAGCATGGCAAAGAAATCATTGAGAGAATGTTTACTCAAATAAAAGAAACCTATAATGAAAATACAGTCAATAAATTTGCTCATCATTTAGGATATATTAATAATAAACAATTGTATCTAGCAGCTGCCAAAGGGCAATTGGATGTTAAACAATTGAAACAATTCATACAATCTCAACGTCCATCGACTTTTTCTAGGCTTTTTAGACATTCTTCGACTAATAAAAATATTGATGATAATAGCGATGTCACAGAAACGAATACCAATGTAGACAATACGATGCTAGACACTACTCAACAAATTAATTATATCATGAGCGATTGCTGCAATCCTATTATTGGCGACAATCTAATAGGCTTCTTCAGAGATGCCAATACCCTAGAAATTCATAGAACTACTTGTACCGTTTTCAAAGAAAAAGCAGCTTTCTTTGGTAATAAGGTAACTAAAGTAAAATGGGAAGAAAATAGACCATTAGAGTTCAAAACTAGCATTGTCCTAGAAGGTAGTGATAGAAAAGGCATTGTAAAAGATATTAGCAAGTTGATCTCAGAGGAGATGAATTCTAATATTAGATATTTTTTCTTAGAAGTTACAGAAGGTACTTTCTCCGGCGAGATAAAATTATATGTAAATAATATAGACCATCTAAAACAATTAATCGAGAAAATTAAAACCATTGATGGTGTGAGCAAAGTATATAGAAAAGAATAGTAATGATTTTTTAGTTATTTTTAATTTATCTTATTGAAATAGGCGTTTAGGTAATAACTAAATTATTACTGCAACTCTATAAGCAAAGCTATAGTTTATAGGAATTAAGTTTTTTAATCTAATTTTCTTATAATTTCTTTCTTTCCCAACCATGCAAAGAAAGAAACAAAGAAAAATCTCTGCTAGCGTATTCTATTATTACACTAATTTTTAATTTTCCAACTATGAAACAAATGAAAATATTATTTGGTAAAATGAGAGATCTCTTTTAAAGAATTACATTTGAAAATTAAAAGTAGAATATATTATAACTAAAAAATTGCTCCCTATCTATCTGCTATTAAGCGTTTTAGACAATCATATATTTTATGTTTAAAATAAACTATGATATTTAATCAATAATATTTATATATTCTAAATCAGTATTGATACATATTTTATAGAAATTGTTATTAAAAATTTAATTTTTAATAATTTTTCCTATAATGTATAATTATTAAAGTATAAATACTAATTAATTTAAATTAATATATCATAGATTATTTTAAACATTTATAAAATAAAAATATCAGTAATAAAATAATTCGAGCCAAGAATTAATCTTAAAGTTATTTTATTAATACAAAATTTTTTTATTCCTTCTATTTTTTATCACCCCACATTATTAGTAGTGCTCCATGTTTGCTAAAATATTTTTGCCCAAATTTTTCTATTTTTTCAGCTTGTTGTAAAATAAATTTTGGAGGATTAGGATTCATGTAAACTGTACTAATATAATCTATATTATTGACATAAGGTATTAATAATTTTTTAAGTGATGAATAAGTATAGAATTTCGCATTTTTGAAAATACTTTTTTTAAAAAATCTACTGATAGATCTAGTAATGCCATATAGAGACCATTTAGTCAATACTGCCACAACTATTTGTCCTTGCGGCTTACATACTCTATACATTTCAGATATGAAACGTTTAGGATTAGGAGAAAATTCTAAAGAAGTGAAAGCTAATACAATATCAAATTGATTATCTGCAAATGGTAATGCTTCGCCGCTAGCTTTTACTACTTCATTAATCCCTCTTTGCTTTGCTATAGAAAGCATCTCTTCTGATGAATCTACACCTATTACTGTAGCTCCTCTTTTTACTAAATTTATAGAAAATATCCCTGTGCCTATTCCAATGTCTAAGATGCTACAATCTTTCTTGAATTTTAATGCATGCAGCAGAGCATCTAATTCTAACTGATAAACAATTTTGCCATTTTCTGTGAAAAACCATCCATCATAATAGGGAGCTACGTCATCAAATATAGCTTTATCCGAAGTATTTTTCATAGTATTTTTTATAAATTTGATAATTATCTTCAGAGAAAATTGCAAAAATTACTTTTTCGGGTAATGATTCTTTAGAAAGCCATTCTAAGACGGTTTGCCATACTATATCTGCTGCTCTATCTAGTGGATATCCATAAACGCCAGTACTAATATTAGGGAAAGCCACAGTTTTTATATTATGTTCTTTGCAGAGATTCAGTGAATGCCAATAAGCACTTTTTAATAACTCATCTTCTCCGTGATTGC
>JAPXMM010000023.1:0-24007 GCA_033809015.1 Bacteroidales bacterium | reverse complement strand
CAAAGTGAAAGTCGTTATATTACTTTTTAACAAATTACAAAAAAAAGTAGAATGTTTTTATGCTTTTGTATATTCTTTAGCAAAAGCTAATCCTTCTCTAAAAGCTTGAATATTAACATTTACAATATCATCGCCTTTTTTACTAAACTGTTCCCTGATAGCATCTTCTATTTCTTGCTGTTCGAAACCCAGATAATGAGTTGCAGCACCTATAAGTACCATATTAGCTGACAAAGGAGCATTTAGCTTTTTAGCTATCTCATCAGCATTTATGAGGACATGATTCTTATATTTACGAATCTCATTATAAACTAAATCTAAATCTGGATAATTCGCAATATTAGAATATGGTTCAGAATTAGAAATAATCCAACCACTCTCATGCAAATAAGGTAAATATCGGAGAGTTTCTAAAGGTTCTAATGATAATATCATATCTGCTTGTCCTTTAGTAATCAAATCAGAAAATATTTGAGAATCAGAAATTCTGAGATGAGATACCACTTCACCGCCACGTTGAGACATGCCGTGTACCTCGGCTTGTTTAATATTTAAATTTTTTTTTAATGCAGCTAATCCAATAGTAGTGGCAATGCTCAATATACCTTGTCCACCTACTCCTGCTAAGATAATATCTTTTTTCATAATTTTCATTTTTAAAAATAAAGTTTTATTTATTTGCTTCTTTTTCTTTAAATTTAGTTCTCATTCTGCGATTGAGAGTCTGAACACATTCTCTTGTAGGTATTATTACAGACACTCCTTCATAAGCTAATTCTTCTTTTATGACTTGAACATTTTCTTGATGTTTATTTTTCAAAGGTTTAATAATTCTAATATGTTCTGGATTAACACCTAATCCTGTGCAAATAGAAACTAATCTTTGGTTAGCATGAGAAGGCTGTCCACCAGTCATACCAGTAGTAGAATTGTCAAGAATGATA
The DNA here is from genome assembly GCA_033809015.1 of Bacteroidales bacterium. GTDB lineage: Bacteria > Bacteroidota > Bacteroidia > Bacteroidales > DTU049 > DTU049. Next base: position 23,063 of record JAPXMM010000023.1, on the reverse strand, counting down.
ACAGTAATAGGGGCATTATAAATGACAGCGTCTAATAAACCAGTCATTCCACTATGAGTAAAAGTACTATCACCAATTACAGCTACAGCTGGCCTTAATCCCATATCGGAAGCAGCTTTTGCCATAGGTATAGAAGCTCCCATATCTACACAAGAATTAATAGCTTCGAATGGAGGAGTAGCTCCTAATGTATAGCAACCAATATCACTAAATACTCTACCTTTAGAATACTCTTTCAGAGCCTCGTTGAGAGCATTATAAGAATCTATATGTGAGCAGCCAGGACAAAATGATGGTGGCCTACTGACTACAATATTAGGTATATCTTTGCCTTCTATATTAGGTAATCCTAAAGCTTGAGCTACAATATTAGGATTTAGCTCACCCTCTCTAGGTAGCAATCCAGTCAATTTGCCTTCCAATTTTAAATTATCACATAAAAAACTTGTTAGCATTTTTTCAATAAATGGATATCCTTCTTCAATAACTATTAATCTATCTACCTCATTATATAATTTTTTAATCATTTTTTGAGGAATAGGATATTGAGATATTTTTATAATAGGGTAGGGATTCGCACCATGAAAGTTTTCCATCACATAGTTAAAAGCAATACCCGAAGCAATGATACCAATAGATTTATCATTACCATTTATATATTGATTAAATGTAGAATTTTCACTTTCTTCCAATAAAGAAGGTTGAATTGATAAAACTTTAGACCATCTTTTGCGTGCTAAAGCAGGCAAAAGTACATACTGTTTTAAATCACTAGGTAAGGAAATTTGATTTTGTGGTAAAGATTCTTTACGTAATACACCGGCTCTGGAGTGAGCTACTCTAGTAGTAATACGAAGTAATACTGGCAAATGAAATTTCTCACTTAATTTAAAACCATAATAGCACATATCATAAGCTTCTTGCTGATTAGAAGGTTCTAATATAGGTACATGAGCGAAATCGCCATAAAATCTATTATCTTGTTCATTCTGAGAAGAATGCATAGATGGATCATCAGCGGTAACTACTATCATTCCCCCATTAGCACCTGTAAGTGCGGAATTAATGAAAGCATCTGCTGCTACGTTTAAGCCCACATGCTTCATAGCAACAATAGATCTTTTACCTACATAGCTAGTACCTATAGCAGCTTCTACTGCAGTTTTTTCATTAGCAGTCCACTGAGCTACTATTCCTTTTTGTTTAGCTTCTTTGCTATCAATTAAGTATTCTAAAATTTCAGATGATGGAGTACCAGGATATGCATAGGCTCCTGACACACCTGCATCGATGGCTGCCTGAGCAATGGCTTCAACACCAAGTAACAATAATTTATTAGGAGTCATATTTTTTTCACAAAATTAATATTTAATATTTATAAAACCAAAATTACAAAACAAATTAAATTATCAAAATAGATGCTTAATTAAACGCTAAATTTAATTTATATTTCTTATAAATTTCTTTTTTTAACAACTATGCAAAGAAAAAATTAAGAAAAGTCTTCGTTGGGAAATGATTTAGACTACTAAAAAACAAAGAAAATTGATATTCAATTTCATTTGATATTTTTTATTCTTTATAATTCCACTACACTCACATCGTCTATCAGATAATATGGTATTTGTGGTTCATGTTTGAAATATGTGTCTTCTGGAAAATAAAAATGCAGTTCATAATTCTTTTCTCTATTTTTATAGTTTTTATATTTATTCGTATTTAATTTATCTGGAGCTTTTATTGTGTACTGTCTTTTATATTTATCTAAGATATATTTATTTTCAACCAATAAATTATTTTTTATTGCTTCGCTCAAAATTTCTCTATTTATTTGATTATTATTTTCTTTGCATAAATTGTATGCTTCAACAATAGCAGGTGTGTCATCCCAAAACATTCCAATCGTTATATATTGCTCTCCACCCTGTGCAGTATATATGCCATTAATCTCTACCCAATTTGTATCAGTTATGAAATTACCATCAGGATTTCTTATATGTGCACGTAGCTCTGGTGTAATGTACCTCAAATAACTAGAAACATTATATTTTTTACCTAAAATATCTGGATCTTTTGAGAAATATAAACCAATATTATATGCTGCATAATCACTATATTTGTAGGCTAGTCGCACCCAAAAGCTAACTTTATATTGTTTGCCAGCTTCTAATGGCTCTATAAGTCTGCTTTGAATATGCTCCATCCAGAAATATTTAACTCCTATCAATGCTAATCCTATATAACCATCATCTGAATGCGGCTCGTAATGTGATTTATAATAGTAATAACTATTAGTATGATTATTCATACATTTATGATAATAGTCTGGTGTAGCATCGTTTGGAGACCACCAACCTTCACAAGCAAAAGTATCGATATAAAAATTATTTGGAAAAATACAATTCTCTTCAAAAGTACCATTATAAACTAAATTTTCTTGAGCATTTATTACTGTTAAAGCATTTATAATAATCAATATAATAATAATATTTCTCATTTTTTATCGGTATTTATTAAATTTATGTAATATATTGCATTTAAGTTATGAGAAAAAAATAGATCGCCTTTTATTATTTCTTTAGGTAAAAATATTTTTTTATCATCCACTACATAATTGCCAGAAATATATTTATCACCTATCACAACTTCATCTATACAATATGGTATAAAATAATCTAGTCTAAAATTATATATTTCACCTTCTGTTATTTTTTCACATTTTGTAAATAATTTATTTATTTTTTTATTGCTATTTTTTATAGAAATCACAGTATATATTTTATCACGAGTAGAATTTGTTAAATAAATCAGATACATTCCATTTTGCAGTTTTATGATTTTTTCTACTCTGAATTCACCAATAATGTAATATGAAGTATCACAATCACTGTTTTGTATTTTATTAGATTTTACTATGTAATTTTCTGCAAAAAGATTATCATACATCATTAAAAAGCAGATAAAAAATAAATATTTAATAATAATCTGTGTTTTTATCATATTTTATTAATATGCAAATGATAATAAAAAAAATTTTACTAGGTAAAATTAATGAATATTTTTGAATAAAAAGAAAAATTTCTGTTGGAGGAATGTGGTTTTAATTTTAGCAGATAATTAAATTTTAAGTTATCCCATTAATGATAATTATTTATTATCTAAGCACCCATTTCAATTAAATTGTTTAATAAAGCAACGTATAGTTTTTGAGTTTTAATAATTAAAAGGGAAAATAGAATAAAGTATAGTGAAAAATGAGTTATTGGAGAGAGAAGGGAGTAATATGAAAAAGAGATTTGATAAATATCAAATTTTTGTTATACTTAAAAGTATGTTAATCGTATCTTTGACTAACTATCTCTCTATACTTGTCCCACGCCCACCTATCGTGTGATGACAAGTTCAGCAGTCTGCCAATGTCTTGATCTATCAGCTCTTTTAAATATTTATTCATTATCACAAACCACATCAAGTAGCTCTGCAAGTACTTCGTAGCTACTCCGTGAAATCTACTCATCCACACCTTGAAATCACTTATTTTGCTTTCAACTATCTTGACACTATATATACCTCGTTTCACTTGTTTTTTGTTTACTATCACTTTTTTACTTTGTAAACTTTTCACTGCTTTTCTGAACTCTTTCTTTGGTTTCACACATATCAGATTACTTTCTGACAATCTATTCTTTAGCTCTTCTCTCAATTGCTCATTTTTTACTTTTTTCTCTCCAACTTGTTTAAAAAGTAAATTACCTTCTCTGTCTGTTACGACTAGTACTGCTACCTTGGGGTGTTTCTTCTTTTTAGCTCGTTGATATTCTTCTTTGTTTTTATATTTCCTGCCTTTCTCTGAATAGTTCATTAGCAACTCATCAGCTTCCACAATACCAGAGAAGCTAATTCCACCTTCTAATGCTCTAATAGCAGCTAATATTTTGTGTCGCCATTCAAAGCTTGTTTTCAAGCAAATACCAACCTCATCAGCACATGCTCGCAGACTTTTTCCTTCTAACATACATCTCATATAGTCGAGCATTAGTGGATATTTTCGCATTCGATAAACAAAGGTGCGAGCTGTTTCACGAAAATTATAACCGCAGGTTTTACACTTGTAAACTTGTCTACCATTTCTTTTACCAGCTTTGATGACATTTTCACTTCTGCAGTCGGGACAAATGGCAGCGGTAGATTGAATCTTTACTTTTTGATAATCTACTGCATTAGCATTGTTATTTACTAAATATTGATATAGCTGATCTAAAAAATCTCGTTTATGATCCTTGGGTAGAGCCAAGTATTTATCAATGTTTTCTAATAATTCCTTCATAATTATAAAATTTGGACAAAATTAATAATTTTTATTGAAACAATAAATGTTTTAAAGTATAACATAAAAATACTATTTACCCCCCCTTACCTCCGCTCCATTCTCCCCTATCACTTTTATATCCTATTCTTCCATATCCTTAACAATATTATCTCTACGATCAATAAAACTATTGTGAATATGATAAATAATATCCATATTGGTAATTTGCTCGAATTTATTGCAATATTGGAGCCTCCAAGTGTAATTGGATATTTACCAATAGTAATATTTGTAGAATTCTTAGTTAAGCTATCTAATTCATTTTGCGTCCAATATATCGGTTTTGACTCATTACGTGGATAGTTAAATGCTATAGGTATTTTATCATTTTTGATTGTTAAAATATATATTTCTGCTCGTTGGATAGCATTATTAAAAAATAACATTACTCTTTCTCCTCGTGTTATGTATGGTATGTAGCTTGCATTATTTACTGGATCTATTAGATAGATAGATTTATTCTTTTCTAAAATATCTCCATTAGCACTTATGTTTATTGCCAAAGGTATGCCAGCAGATTGATTAGTAAAGTAATATAAATCCATTGCTTGTGTGCAACTAAAAGCCATTTGTAGTAATATAGGAACAAATAATTGATGTTGTACTAATGATGTAAACTCTCTCTGTAATGGAGAAGCCACAATATAAATATTTCCTTTACCGTAATTGATTTGCTTTAAAAAAGGATCTCCATTAGTCAATGAAAGTAAATTATTTCCTCCAGACTTTGATAAATGATAATATTTATTTACAAGTGGATAATCATAGTTCCTTGGCGGGCTGGTAAACATTCCTTTGAAAAATGGTAATGAAAAAGATATATTTTCTACTCTTAACGATTGCTCATCCAACACATTGCCAATATTGATATTTATTTTTGATAAAAGTGAATTTAAATAATTTGCATTATTTGTAGGCGGCACGATAAATACAGCTGATCCTTCTTGTACTTTTTTTAATAAGTTATTAAAAGCGTCTGGAGATATATTATTTAGACTTTCTAATATATAAAAAGTAGGTTGTCCATTTACATTGGTTAGAGCATCCAAATTTATTTTTTGATAATTAAACAAACTATCTCCAATAAAAATGTTTGGTATCAATGTTTTATAATCATTCTCGTAGCAATGATATACTCTAATATCTGAAGGAATATTTATTGAGAAAAATAGATTATTATCAAAGTCATATCCATTATCTACAGTGCTTACTTTGCCCGTTAAATAATTATTTTCTCCTATAGGAAAGCTGATTTCTTCTGTAGTTTGCGTATTTGCTGGTAAATTAGTCACTACTGATCCGACAGATTTATTATTGAGGGAAACTTCTATTTTCACTCCATCTTCTGCTACATCGCTATTATTATTTAATTTAACGTACAAACTACCTTGAGAATTTTTAACTACTACTGGTGAGCCTAAAAACACACTATCTATCGAAATATTATTGATCTTTGGCGATTCAATGGGTATCAGATAAATATTGGCATTAAGACTATCTAATAATTGAAAAAAATCACTTGGAAAATCTGATTTCTGAAAATCGCTGAATAGGATAATAGATTTAGCAGTTGAATTGTTTAGAGTATGAAAAATAGTTTTGTATTGGTCTATAAATAATGGACTGTATGAAATAGAATCAATGAATTGGACACTTTCATTTTTTAGATGAAAATTTGGTTTTATGGTACTAGATAATGGCATAATACCTATAAGTGTCGATGCCGATTGATTATTGATGGCTTCTTTAGCTGAATTTTTAGCTTGTTGTAGCAAAGAATAGCTACCGCTTTGATATCTCATACTCAGACTATTGTCTATGGCTATCAATAGTTTATCTCCGCTAGATATATTTGTGATTTCATTTTTCCTCACTGGCATACAAAAAGCTAATATTATAAAAGCAAAAGCAAAAAATCTGATAGCAAATAGTATCCATCTTTTAAGAGTTTGTTCTCTTTTAGTCTTTTCACTTAATTCTCTCAATATTCTAACGTGAGGGAAATATGCTTTTATTGTTTTTCTAAAATCGAAAAGGTGAATAATCAGTGGTATGAGTAAAAGAAATAAAAACCACAATCGTTCTGGAAATAGAAAAGTCATAAATCAAAAGTTTTATACAAAAATATTAAAAAATTTTGTAGCACATGAAAAAATGATTGTAGTTAATTGTGGTCATTTGTGGAAAATAGTTTTAAATAGTTTAAACTTTTAAACCATCACTTATCACTTATCACTTATCACTCATCACTCATCACTCATTCACCCCGTCTCCCATTCTCCCCATCACCCGACCTTCCCCTTCTCCAAAATATATTAATCACGAAAGCGAAAAATTTATTAAATTTGCAAAAACATATAAATGGACTTAAACACTATTAAAAGTTTACAAGCTAGAGGTTTGATGGCTATAGAAATAGATGGCAAAGTAAATCTACATTTTACTCATAGGTGGCAAAAGCTAACTTCATACAAAGATATAAAACATGACAAAGATTTTTATATAGCTTTCCCAGAAGCTATCGAGATAGTAGAAGTACAATTCAAAAATGATAGAAAGCAATTTTATAAAAATATTACAGGTATCCAATTAGAGATAGGTGAAATAGTAGCAGTAGAAGCTACACCAGGACACGATATCGGCGTGGTCAGTTTGACTGGTAAAGAAGCTATTAAGCAAATGGAACGAAAAAAAACTAAAACAAGTAATGGCGAGCTACTGAGCTTGTATAGAATTGCTAAAGATGCTGATATTGATAAATTCCTCGAAGCTATTAAAAACGAAGAAATTGTCATGAAAAAAACCAAAGAAATAATAAAAAATTCTAAGTTAAACATGAAATTAACTGATGTAGAATACCAAGGTGATGGCACCAAGGCTACATTTTATTATATTGCAGACGATAGAGTAGATTTCAGAGAACTCATCAAAACATTAGCTGGAGCATTTAGAATAAGAGTAGAGATGCGGCAGATAGGTGCTAGACAAGAGTCTGCTAAACTAGGATGGGTAGGTCCTTGTGGTAGAGAATTATGCTGTTCTACATATAAATGTACATTTAGCTCTGTATCTATAACTGCAGCTAGTATTCAGCAACTCACCCTCAATCCTCAACGTCTTGCTGGCTTGTGCACTAAACTGAAATGTTGTCTATCATATGAGCTACCTCTTTACGAGGAATTTATTAATAGTCTGCCACGTACCGATATTCCTTTGCTCACAAAACAAGCAAAAGCTCATTTCGTGAAAGCAGATATGTTTCAAAATCTTATGTTTTACTCTTTAGAAAATCAGGATATCCTATTTGGCTTGCCAGTGAATGCAGTAGTCAAAATACAAGAATTAAATAAAAAAGGTGAAATTCCTGATAGCTTAGATCTGTTTGCTATTACTAGTGAATTTACTGTCGTGGAAAGTGTCAATCAAGAAGATTTATCAAAATTAGAAGATGAATAATAAGTTTTTAGTTTATTTATTTTTTATAATATTTATTTTCAGCTCTTGTAGCAGAAATAAATATTATGATATCAAAGCATTCAATGATGAAAAATGGAATTATACTGAATGGAAAGAATTTAATATTCCTATACCGGATACTACCAATTTATATAATTTACATCTAATATTGAGAACTACTCAGCAATATCCTTATACTAATATTTATCTATTTGTACAAAATATACCTCCTAGTGGTAATATCGTGCAAGATACTTTATTATTAATTTTAAATGATGAAAATGGTAAATCTATGGGCAAAAAAAGTAATAAAAACTATATTTATGACTTTTTAATTAAAAGAAATTTTGTATTTTCTACTACTGGCACTTATACATTATTAGTTACTCATGGCATGCGAGATAGCATATTACCAGGAGTAGTAGAGTTAAGTTTCAAATTTGAAAAAATTAAAAATAATGAAAGATAATTTTTTTTCGATATTCAAAACAAAAGATGAAAAATTTAAGAAATTTCTTAAAACACTTTGGATAATATTTTTCAGCATTTTAGGTTTTTTAATTATATTTTTTACTTGTGTATATTTTGGTTTATTAGGTCCTATACCTACATTTGAGCAATTAGAAAATCCGCTAGATAAGTTCTCTAGTGAGCTCATCAGTGTAGATAATAATGTCATAGGCAAATATTATTACGAAGAGAATAGATCGTGGGTCAGCTTTAATAAGATAAGTCCTTATGTGGTAAAAGCATTAATATCTACCGAGGATAAAAGATTTTATAAACATAGCGGAATTGATTTCAAAGGATTGGCAAGAGTGTTTTTCAAAACTATCATTGGTCAGCAAAAAGGTAGTGGTGGCGGTAGTACTATCACTCAGCAATTAGCAAAAAATTTATTTAAACGTCCAGATGATATTAATAAAATTAAGCTAATAGGAATCAAATTTAGAGAATGGATGACTGCTATAAAATTAGAAAAAAATTATTCTAAAGATGAAATAATAGCAATGTATCTGAATACTGTGCCTTTTGGTTATCAATTGTATGGTATCAAATCAGCATCATTATATTATTTTGGCAAAAACCCCACAGATCTATCATTAGATGAATCAGCTATTTTAATTGGTATGCTAAAAGCTACTACTAGGTTTAATCCTATTCTAAATCCAGAAAATGCCAAGCAAAGACGTAATGTAGTACTCAAGCAAATGCTAAAAAATAATTATATCACTAAAGAAGAGTTTGAGAATATCAAAGAAAAAGATATTTCTAAACCAGATAAAAGCATTACTTTTTCTACTGATGATCTAGCACCATATTTTCGTGAATATTTGAGACAATATATGACTGCTAAAGAACCTGACTCTAGGAAGTATAAAAATAAAACTGATTATAAAAAAGCTAAAGAACGATGGGACAATGATCCGTTATATGGATGGTGTAATAAAAATAAAAAACCAGATGGTAGCTCCTATAATCTCTATAATGATGGACTACGCATCTACACTACCATTGATAGTAGAATGCAAAGATATGCTGAGGAGGCTGTGCGAGAGCATCTAAGCAAAGATCTTCAACCAAGTTTTTTCAAAGAAGCTAAACGTAATAAATATGCTCCTTTTATAGGTGCAAGATCTGAACAAGAAGTAAAAGACCTTATGAATATGGCTATCAAACGCACTGATAGATATATAAATATGAAAAAAAATGGATTTAGTGACGAAGAAATAGAAGAAGCTTTTCATAAACCTACTGAAATGCGCGTTTTTAGCTGGAATGGTACAAAAGATACTATCATGACTCCTTATGATTCTATTATTTATCATAAATATTTCTTGAGAGCTAGCTTCGTAGCTATAGAACCTCAAACTGGCTATGTGAGAGCTTATGTAGGCGGTCCTGCTTTTAGCTTTTTCAAATACGATAATGCAGCTATTGGCAAAAGACAAGTGGGTTCTACATTTAAACCTTTTGTATATGCGTCAGCCTTTATCAATGATCCTACTTTAACTCCTTGTACTAAAGTACCTTTGATACCGGTTACTTTTGATATGCCTGATGGCTCTCAATGGACACCTAAAAATTCTGGTAATGTGGATGAAGGAACAATGATAGAACTTTCTAAAGCTCTTGCTCTATCTATTAATTGGGTATCAGCTTTTTTAATTAAAGAAAAAACTTCTCCTGCTGCAGTTGTAGAATTAGTCAAATCTATGGGAGTAACAGATACTATTCCCCCAGTGCCTTCTATCTGCTTGGGTACAGCAGAGCTTAAATTACTAGAATTGATCAGTGCTTTATCTACTTTTGCTAATTCTGGAGTTTCTCAGACACCAATTTTCGTTACAAGAATAGAAGATCGTTTCGGCAATATCATTAGTACTTTCCCCTATGGAGCTTCTAAAGAGGTGATGGATGAAATCTCTGCATATAAAATGATTTCTTTGATGAAAGGTGTCGTCGATTATGGCACTGGTAGCCGCATTAGATATATTTATAAAATTCCTTATCCTGTTGCTGGTAAAACTGGTACTACAGATGATAATAGCGATGGCTGGTTTATGGGAATAACTCCGAATCTGGCTGCTGGCGTCTGGGTAGGTGGCGAAGATATGCAAATTCATTTTCGCAGTATGGCACTAGGCCAGGGTGCTAGCATGGCTCTACCTATTTGGGGACTCTTTATGCAAAAAGTTTATAATGACTCTACTATTAATTTGTATAAAGGCGATTTCACTATGCCTAAAAACTTTACACCAGATATGCTATGCAATCCTTCTATTTCCTCTGAATCTTCTCCTATGTTTATTTTGCCAAAAAATAAAAAGAAAAGCTGGAACTAACATGCGTAGAAAAACTCTACAAATATCCGTTGGAAATATCTTCATTGGTAGCAATTATCCCATTATTTTCCAATCTATGACTAATACTGCTACTACCAACATCGATGAGACAGTGGATCAATGTATCAAACTTTTCAATGCTGATGCTAAATTAGTTAGAATTACTGCACAAAATGTTAAAGAAGCTGAAGCTCTGAAATTAATCAAACAAAATTTATTAGCCAAAAGCTACAACCAACCTATAGCTGCTGATATACATTTTAACCCACAATTAGCTCTGATAGCAGCTCAATATGTTGATAAAATTCGCATTAATCCTGGCAATTTTGTTAATTTATTCCCCAATAATATTTCTTATACTTCAGATCAATATCAGCAAGAGCTCAACGCTATAAAACTAGAAATAGAAAAATTTATACCTATATTAATTAAAAATAATGTGGCAGTGAGAATAGGAGTGAATAAAGGTTCATTATCTCCTAGATTAATTGATAAATATGGTAATAATATAGAAGCTGCTATAGAGTCTGCAATAGAAAGCGCATTGATTTTTAATAAATTGAATTTCAATAATTTAGTGATTAGTATCAAAACTAGTTCTGTTTATGAAACTATTAAGGCAAATAGACTTTTAACTTCTAAATTAGATAGTTTAGGTCTTTTGTATCCTATACATCTTGGCGTTACAGAAGCTGGTATTGATAAACAAGGAATTATAAAATCTACTATTGCCATTGGCAATTTGCTACTAGATGACATAGGCGACACCATTAGAGTGTCGTTAACAGGTGATCCATTAAAAGAGATTCCTGCAGCTCAAAATATTTTAAATTCTTTTGAAAAATTTTTACCATTACCACAGCTACCAATTTATGATTATACATTAGAATATTGTCCTAAAATATTTAATAATAATAATTTAGCTGATGGATTACCTCCTAATTATATCGATTTTATAGAAATAGATAATCTAAATCCTTTTGAAGTAATCTCAAAAAAATTAGAAACTGATCAATATATAAACTTAAAAATTAATACATCCCAATTCGATTTGTACGAATTATGTATAATACTTGGTAGAGGATGGATAGATGGATGGTTGAGAGATTTATATTTAGTAGATAATAATCTACGACAAGACACACTAAATGATATATGGGAAATACTACAAGCCACAGGTAAAAGAAAAACCTTGACAGAAGTAATATCGTGTCCATCATGCGGCAGAACAATGTATGATATAGAAAAAATCACTAAAGAAGTGAAAGAAAGATTTAGTCGATATCCAGGTCTCACTCTGGCAGTGATGGGTTGTATAGTAAATGGTCCAGGAGAAATGAAAGAAGCTCAAGCAGGTATTGTAGGCAATGGAATGAATAAAGCTAATATTTACATTTATGGCAAATTAGTATCTAAAAACATTCCCATAGACAATGTGATAGATGAATTCGAAAAACAATTGAAAAAATACAATTTAATTTAATAGGATTATTTTTGAGACTGGGTGACAAGGTGAATGGGGTGACGAGGAGAAGAAGGTTATCGGAAAATAGTGATAAGGTGGGAATAAAAAATCATTAATTTTACATATATAAACATAATATAAAGTGATAAATAAACTAAAATATAAAACTGGTGATTTTAGTAAAACACTCCTTGATAGCGTAAAGCATTATGTAGCTGGTCAGCCAAGCTCTACAGTTAAAAATTATACTTTTCAATATTACAGTAAAACTAATTATTTTTCAGGTCCTTATATAATAGATGTACCTAATGCTAACTTAAAAAGTGGAACACTATTCGGTAAAGCTACAGCTATAGGTAATAATAAAACTTGGGGTAAAGGTGCTGAATTAGCTAGTGGGGCGGGTTTTGGTGGTTCACAAAATAAAAAAAATAGTATCAATTTATCTTATTCATATGATGAATCTTGGAATAAAAATTTATCTATTTTGATGGATATAAATGGCGATGGTTTGCCAGATAAGGTAGTAAGGAGAAACACCGATGATATCTCATATTATCCGCTGGAAATAGATCCAAATAATATTAATCATGTGAGATTTTTGCCATATTATTCTTATGAGATACCGAGTTTAAATGGATTAGGGAATGACAGATCTCAGACAAATGGTTTGGGTCTGGATGTGCATGCAGGGATAACACAAGCTTTATCAGTTAATGTAGCAGGTGAATATTCAGAAACAAAATCAATCACAAACTCTTATTTTGTAGATGCTAATGGTGACGGACTGGTAGATTTCGCAAAAGATGGGAATATATATTATAATAAATTGAATGATAATGGTATACCTCAATTCATACCATTTCTTTCAAATGTTATCATTTTAGGGGGTTGTGATACTGTATACATAGAAAATGGGGTAGATACTACGATGTTTAAAGATATTATAACTCCTAAAATATATAAACCAACAGATGTAGTGAGGATGTGGATAGCTCCTTATAGTAATAGACAAGGTATATGGATATGTAATGATATTTCATATAATGGTAATGATAATGATAGTCAAGAAAAATGGATAAAATATAGTATAGAATATAATGGTTCTACATTATTAATGGATAGTATTAGCACACACGATGTATCTATGATGAAAGATTCAGTGTATATACCGGTAATTAGTAAAGGAGATAAAGTATTTTTTAGATTATTTGATAATGATAATATAGATACTAATAAATTACAATGGCGATGTAAAGCTTATTATTCAAGTTATGATATTCCAAGGATAGATGCAGATAGTAAACATGTATTTATGTTCACTTCTGATGATGATTATACAGTAACTAATAAAAGTCTACTAGAAATGCCTTTTAAGGGAATAGTAAAAATTGAGGGTACACTTACAGCACCACCTTTAAGTGATACTGTAAGATTTCAAATAGTAAAAAATGGAGTTATTATAAAAGAAAAAGTTTTTTTAGACAATAATGCAATAAATTATTATATAGATACTACAATGTTGGTAGATAGTTCAGATATATTCTCGTATTATTTGAAAAGCAATACTCAAGTAGAATGGAGTGCAGTTGATAATTCATTTAAAATGACTTACTTATCTATTAATACAATGCCACCAATACAGGTAGATACTTCGAGCATTATGAGTACATTAATATATAGACCATATATAGAATATAGCCTCTATGCTAATGATATGCAACCTTCTGTGCATTATTATACCACTGTACAAGGTGATATACTATTTAGAATAAGTTTTACAGATGCTTCAGCTGCAGGCAACCTTGTAATATCCATTAAAAATAAGCATAAAAGTATCAAAGAAATAAAATATAATGTGAATGGAGGTAATATGGATGTATATATACCTTTAGGCTTCACAACAGATTCCCTTCAAGATTTATATTTTGATGTATACACAGATAATATAGAGCTTGCGAAAAAAATCAGTAGCGCATATGTGTGGGATGGCAACCCTACTGCTAATAGTTATTATGCAGGTGTACATACTATTTATCCTGATTCTATGTGGATATTTGGCAATCTAAATCGTAACTGGGGTCAATTTACATATACACATGATGCGGATGTATATGATCCTATTAATGAGTCATTATTATACATAGCAAATACGTCATTAAATACTTTTACATTTGATGCCTTATCAGATCCTGGTATTATTAGTGGATTATCTAGTAATCCAGAGACTTGGTATAACCAGATAGATAGTTTATTAAATGCACACAATATCACAAATCCTATGGATGAGGTTTTTGGTTATATGTATTTAGATATGGCAGATAAAAAATGGAAAGGGGTAAAAGCTAAAGGCATAGTAGATAAAAGGACTATGAGTACGGAGAAATGGGTACAAAATATTGATACAGATTGGTCCGATGTAGAGCCTGATAATGATAATAATGAGTATGAAGATGAGACATTGAAATCAGAAGATATGGAAGAGTTTATCTATTCTCCTTTCCCTGTGATAGTGCCTGGGCACAGAATAAGTGCTATAATAAAAATCTCAGAAACGGATAATTGGTCTTTTAGTGCATCTGTAGGACCCAATAGAGAAAATCAAGATACTTCTAATTTTGATATAGGATTTAATATAACAAAAAGCAAACAAAAGATGCAAGGTGAATTTATGGATATGAATGGAGATGGTTATCCAGATGTAATATCTGATACTAGAATTCAATATACCACTCCTTATGGTGATTTCGAAAAATATGGAAGAAATATTGGGAATATTCTGATTACCGAAAATAAATCCAGATCTTTAGGTGCAAATGCAGGTACTAATTTCTCTTTCAATGAATATACTACTAATGGTAAAGGGTATAAAGTAAGAGTGAAAGGTAGCGTAGGCAGTAGCTCTATATGGGGAGATAATATAAGGACTGTGGCTTATCAAGATATCAATGGTGATGGTTTGCCTGACCACATATATGTAGATGATGATGATGTATATAAGGTAAGATTAAATAAAGGTTATTGTTTCGAAAATAATGGTTTTGTTTTAAATAATTTAGGAATGCCCTGGGCAAATAATAGTTTTTATCAAAATGAAAGTGGAGCTGGCAGTGTAGAATTTGAAGCATGGGAGAGCAGTATATCGTTGGGTATATCATTTACATATTCCGAAGATGGGGAGAAGTATTTTATGACTGATGTGAATGGTGATGGATTAGCTGATAAATTAATAGTGGATGGAAGTAACCATAAATTATATGTAAATATAAATACAGGTAATGGTTTTTTAGCTAATGAACCAATGGGGACGTTTAATAATTATTCATTTGTGAATAGAAGTAGTACTCAAGGGGGCAATGGAGCTGTTACATTTGCCATCCCTGCGTTTATTTGTAAATTTATTATTAACCCTTCTGGTAATAAAAGAAAGTCTTCCTCCGCTGTAAGAGGTCAATTAATGGATATTAATAATGATGGATATGCTGATTTGGTCTTTTCTACCAGCGAAGATAAGATGATAGTTTATTATTCTAATCTAGGCAAAGTGAATTTACTTGCTAATATTACAAATCCAATAGAAAAAGGTATATCCATAGATTATGAATTGACAGCTTGCTCGCAAGAAATGCCACAAAGAATTATGGCAATGAAATCAGCTGAAATAATCGTTAGTTCGATACAACCTGGCTCGAGTATGTATAATGAATTTGAATACTACGGTGGGAAATATAATCGCGAAGATAAAACTTTCTATGGCTTTGACTCTATTAAAACATATCAATATAATACTGCATATCCAAGACATATATATAGAATAATAACAGAGAAATATCATACTAATGATTTTCGTTTCAAAGGTTTAAAGAAATATGAAGAGGTAGCTGATTCTGCGGGAAATAAATATATAGCTACTAAATATACATATGTATTAAAAGACATCCCTACTGGTGCTGTGATAGATA
The DNA here is from genome assembly GCA_033809015.1 of Bacteroidales bacterium. Taxonomy (GTDB): domain Bacteria; phylum Bacteroidota; class Bacteroidia; order Bacteroidales; family DTU049; genus DTU049. The sequence goes on along the minus strand of JAPXMM010000023.1, from coordinate 6,965 downwards.
CTACTACTATTCCTTGCTATGGAGTATATCCAGCTCTATTATACGAAGATAGATATTTTTATGAAGGTCAGCCTACATATTCTATCCATACTAAAAAAGAATATAATCATACCTCCTATGGTAATATAAGTCTTTTTAAAGATTATGGTGATGTGAATGATCCTAATGATGATGTGACTGTTAATATAGAATATTTATGGAGTCAGGATTTAATAAATAAGCATATACTCACTTGTGCTAAAGAGGTGGTGATACACTCATTAGCTGGAGGCAATGATATAGTGGTACGTAGAAGAGGAGCTGAATATGATAATAATGGGAGGATGACAGCCATCCATGTTCTTAACGATAATGGTACCTCTACCACTAATTTTAAATATGATAACTATGGTAACATTACTTATGCAGAGTTTCCTGCAGATATAAATAATGAACATAAAAGCATAACGATAAATTATGATGCAGAAGTATTTACATATCCTATACAAGTAAGTGATGAGTCTGGCTATAGCTCATCAGCAATATATGATTATCGCATAGGCAAACCACTTAAAACTATTGATATTGCAGGACAAGAGATGCAGTATACCTATGATGCAGATGGACGAATGACTACTGTACGTGCCCCTAATGAAATAGCCAATAATATTCCCTATACTATCAAATTTAGTTATCCTACTCATATAAATAATGGATGGGGCAATATATGGGCTAAAACTAAATATTACAATCCAGGACACGATGACATAGTTATCACTACATTGTGTAATGTTTTAGGTATGCAAACTGCTTTGAAAAGGACATCTGTTATTTATGATACTATAACTCAAACTAATAAAAATATGATTACTTTATCAAATGTGGTTTTCTATGATGCTATGGGTAGAATAAATAAATCTTTTTATCCTCAAGTTAAAGATTATGATACTACATTTATGATTTTAACAAACATAGACACTACACATTTAGCACCTCCCACTATCACTTATTATGATGTACTAGATCGTAAAGTGAAAATAACTACACCAGACCAAAGGAATACATATATGAGCTATGGCTTTGGCACTGATAAATTTGATCAACTACGCTTTATGACAGAAATAACAGACCCTAATGGTATAAAATCATCTATTTATAAAGATGCACGAAATCTGCAGACGACAATAAAAGATGCACTGGGAGGGCAGACAGGCTTCAAATATGATGCTATAGGCCAACTATTAGAAAGTAGTGATCCTGAAAATTTCATTACTAGATACACTTATGATATGATAGGACAATTGATAGAGCGAGAGCATCCAGATGCCGGTACTACACGTTATACTTATGATAATGCTGGTAATATGATAGCCATGCAAACACAGAATCTAATAGATAATGGTGACACAGAAATTGATTACATTTATCATTTAGGCAGGCTTATGGAGATACATTATCCAGAAAATCCGGAAATGAACGTATATTACAAATATGGGGCACCTGGCACTGGCAATCAGAGTGGTAGGTTGATAAAACAGCAGGATGCTACTGGCGTGCAAACCTTCAAATATGGGAATATGGGAGAAATGATTCGTAATACACGTACTATCATGTTGCCAAAGGGTGAAAATTATACCTTCGAGATGAATTGGCAATATGATAGTTGGAATCGCATTAGTTCCATACTATATCCTGATGGTGAAAATGTAAAATATAACTATAATCAAGGTGGAGATTTAGAAAATATAACAAGCTCGAAACCTGGTTATATGACTACAGATATTGTGTCTTTCATAGGCTATGATAAATTCGGCAGTAGATTGAGAATAGATTATGGTAATAACACACGTGCAGAGTATACCTATGACTCACTAAATCGTAGATTATTATATCTAAAATCATGGAATAGCGACGGTGAGATAATGCAAAATATCCGATATAAATATGATAACGTTGATAATATAATAAATATCGAAAATTATGCACAGACATTAGCTGATGGTATGGGTGGCTTATATTCTTATGGTTATAAATATGATGAATTATATAGATTAATAAATTCTGAAGGCATCTGGCAAGGTGAAATGGGCATAACTCAATACAAATTAGGAATGTCATATACCCCATCTGGCAGAATAATAAATAAATATGAGAATGCTAATACATTCATAAATGGTTCTATGAACAATCTAAATAGGGAGTATAATTATATCTATGACTCTTATCAGCCACATGCTGTGCGTAAAGTTAATGATAATAGTACTATAAAATATGATGCTAATGGTAATATGGTAATGTATGAAAATGAAACGGCTGGAGTATCTGCTCGCAGGCAGGCATGGGACGAAGAGAATCGTATAGGAGCTGTGGGAGACAGACGATATTTGAGCACTTATGTGTATGATGCTGGTGGTGATAGGGTACTCAAAATGGCTGGTTTTCATAATCAAATGTGGATAAATAATGAAAATTTGATTAACTTTGCAAATCTAAACGAAGACAAAGTAATGTATTTAGGAGGCTATATGGTAGTAACAGATAAGGAGTATACCAAGCACTACTACATCGAGGGCGAGCGTATATGCTCCAAGATAGGTGGAGGTTTCCTGTTGGCACACGCTGATATGTATCATCCTATACCACCTATACATGGTAGCAACTATGATGAGCTGAGCACAGCTATGCTGGAGCAAATGATGAGAGATGTGAATGAGGTAGGCTACGATGGAGACCATACTATATATCCTGATATATTTAAAAGCCTACATATATTTTATGATAAAAATGACCAAGAAGACTTAAAATATTTCTACCACCCCGACCACCTCGGCTCCGCCTCCTTTGTAACAAATGCAGATGGCTATGTGGAGCAGCACATCCAGTATTTGCCTTTCGGTGAGCTATTCGTTAGCCAGAGGAATAGCGAGTTTGACAGCAGGTATAAATTCACCGCCAAAGAGCTAGACAATGAGACCAGTTATACGTATTTCGGGGCGAGGTATTATGATAGCGATCTGAGTGTGTGGCTTAGCGTGGATCCGATGAGCGATAAGTATCCGAGCACGAGTGCGTATATGTATTGTGTGGGAAATCCAATACGATTAATCGATGTAAATGGAGAATACTGGGGTGATCCATTAAAAAAAATGAAAGTTAGAAGAAATTCGGTTAAAAATACATTTGGCCCTGTTAGAAGAAATAAAAATGGTACTATTAAGAATCATCAAGGTATAGATTATTATGCTCCTATAGGCACACCCGTTTATGCAATAAATAATGGAATTGTTGTAAAAATAGTTAATGAAAAACAAGGAAGTGATTATGGAACTTATATAGTGATACAACATTATGATGAAAATGGTAATCCTATAGTTGATGAAAATGGTAAATATGAGTATTCTTTTTATGCTCATCTTTCTGAAACAAGTGTAACTGTAGGAGACAATGTCGTAGAAAACGAGACTGTTATTGGTAAAACAGGAAATACTGGGAACGCTGAAAATCTAAAAGGTGAAGATGAACATTTACATTTTGAAATTAGAACTGATATAGATTTAGGAAAAGGATTAGAGGGTAGAAAAGATCCAAACAAATATGTAGATACAAAATTTGTAATAGATTCTAATGATCCTACAAAAGTAATAATGATTGAAAATAATTAAAAATTATAAAATTATGAAAAATAGCATAAAATTTTATTTTTTCATTATAATAAGTTTATTTATAATAAATTTAAAAGCTCAGGGTGAAATTAGACATATTATATTAGACTATGAAAATATTTCTGTTGATTCAATAAATATTTTATTAAATCAAAACTCATATCCTTTTAAGCTTACCCATGATACTACAAAACTTAAAGAAGGAATAGAGGTGATAATAATATTTTATAATAATAATGCTAATGAAATTTTTAGAACCAATAGTAATTTAGACTGCATTTACAATATTAAAAAAAATAATTCAACTTATTATTTACTGTTTTTTTATGATTATGTTGGTTATGATTTTTTTATTTTAATTCAGGAAAAACCTTTTAAAGTTTTTCAATCCGATGAATTCAACTATGAACAAGAAGGATATATACTTCTTTTTGATAGTCTTGATTTATCTAAAAACACAATAGAAATTCGTAAAATAGATTCTAAAAAAATAGAAAAAATCAAATTTAATGAGCTGAAAAACGAGTAAATTTATTACAAAAATATTCATTAATTTTACCTAACAAAACTTCTTATGAAATTTGTATACCACCCCGACCACCTTGGCTCCGCCTCCTTTGTGACAAATGAAAATGGTGCAGTGTGCCAGCACTTGCAGTATTTACCTTTTGGCGAGATATTTGTGATCCAAAGGAATAGCGAGTTTGATACCCGCTATAAATTCACCGCCAAGGAGCTGGACAATGAATCCAGCTATACATATTTCGGGGCGAGATACTATGATAGCGATCTGAGCGTGTGGCTGAGCGTGGATCCGATGAGCGATAAGTATCCGAGCACGAGTGCGTATATGTATTGTTTAGGTAATCCTTTAAAATTAACTGATCCTAATGGTCAGCTTTCATGGATACCACCACAGGACGGTAGTAGTGAATGGATAGCAGAAAAAGGAGATAATGCATGGACTTTGCATGAGCAATCTGGTATACCATATGATGAAGTTATATCTAACATGAAATCGCAAGGCTATGCCTTTAGTAATAATGATAAATATGTAAGTTTACAGCCTGGAGATAAAGTGAAACTTGGGAGTAATGATAATATAAATTTTAATAACATTAATAATATAGAAAATATAGAAAATACTAATACAGGGAGGGGGTTTGTTTTATCAGTACTTAATTTGTCATTATCAATTGGACCTGGTATAATGATTGATATGGGAGCTGTTACTGATGCCACTGGTAATGCAAGTTTGTATTTCACTTATGGTTTTATGTATGGTTTAAGTGCTACAGCAGGTATGGGATTATCTGTTACTGATAAAGATTTTAAAGCAACTGATCTAGCTGGCTCTGCACTTAATGTTTCATTTAAATTACCTTTTATTAAAAATAATCCAATTAGTATTGAATTAAATGGGGATTTATCACCTTATAATAAAATACCTGGTAAAAACACAAGATATAATGGGATAAATATTGGATTAGGATCTGGTTATTTTATTGGTAAAACTAACACCTTGTTGATAGAACCTTCCCCTAGTGATGTATGGAACTATCATATGAGACATTTTTAATTATAAGAATTTTTCTATGGTAAATCACAAAATAGATATTATATTTTATTTATTATTTTTTATTGTTGGGATATGTATGCTCATAACAAAACTACATGTTAGAAAAATAAAGAAAATTTTGAAAAAAGATGAAAGATTTTATAGAGACGACGTTTTCTCACTGTATTCCATATATTTTTTAAGTAAAGCATATTTTAAAATGCCTAATCTTGATAAAAAAGAAAAAAGAATTTTATTTTTGTATGTTATTCTCATGTCAATATCATTAATATGCTGTATAATATTAATTTATATGATTTTTTTCACAGATTGGTAATGTCAATATATAGAAATTTTTATGAAAGTAATTGATAATAACTTTGATATAGTATTTTATTCTATCTGCATATTAGGTGGCATATGTGTTATGATTTGCATTTTTCTTGCTAAAAAAGTAAAAAATATTTTAGCAAAAGATGAAAATTTTTCTAATAATAGAGTTTTTTCTTTAGAGGCCATTCATACAATCATTCAAGCTATGAAAAAAATGAAAAATATAAACAAAAAAGAAAAAAATATCCTTTTAATTTATATAATATTTATGATAATACCTATTATTTTGTTCATAATTTTATTTTTATATATTTTCTCTCTTTATTTATAAAATTTTTGGCTCTATATAAAAAAATGTTTCAATAAGAATAGATAAAATCATAATTATTAATTTTTAAATAAACAACTATATTTGACAATTATAAACTATATCAAAGTTGTGCTGTTAAATCCGCATTGGGAAATGATTTGTTATAAAACAAGCAAGCCGAGTTGGGGAAAAGGGTTTACACTGTCTGAGCAAGCGATAGCTTGCGAGTTTGTAAACCCCAATGGGGTGTTTGCGTAGTTTTATCAAATTATTTCCCCAGCGGAGATTTTTCTTTGTTTCTTTCTTTTTCTTTGTATAGTTGACAAAGAAAGAATTTAATAAGAAACTTTTTTTTAAATAAATAAAATTAAACTCCTAAGAAATCTGACTTGGCTTATAAATTTACAGAAATGATTTAGTTATAAATTAAATAAAAAAGAGCAGAATCTGAATATTCTGCTCTTTTAAGATATTTTAACAAAAATCTAATCCGCTAGAATGAAAATCTAACTCCAATATTAAGACCTATGCTACTATAAGGAAAATAAAATTTTAGCTCTTTACTAGGTTCTGCTGTTGAAGGAGGATTATCATAATCATAAGTGATTTCATCTAAAAATTCGATTTCTTTGGCATCAGTTGTTAAATCTGGTAATTTATCTGCCCCGTTTACAGTGTATTCTGTCATTACACCATTGGTAGGAGCATAGCTCATACTCACTAAATCTAATTCTCCATAAACAGATATTAAATCTGATATGTGATACATGAGTCCAAGTGCTGATGAAAGGCCAAAAGCCATTCCACCATTAAATTTCCACTTTTCTATTACTTTATTTTCTAATATATTATTTTCATATTCTTCATTTAGATTAGTATAAGTAACAGAGCCAAAGCCTAATATCACACCAAATCTAGCATAAGGGTCTAGCTTGTCAAAACCACTAGCTATTATTAATGAAGGATTGATTCTAATTATCTGATTTTTGACAGATATTTTTTCATAATCATAGTAATTAGTGCTAAAAAAAGTATAATTAGATTTAGATTCTCCTGCATTTTCGTCACCTAATAGATATGAACATTGCAAATCTATACCAATATTACCATTAAACATGTATCC
>JAPXMM010000022.1:0-24946 GCA_033809015.1 Bacteroidales bacterium | reverse complement strand
GGTTCTGCTTATTTTTGTCAAAAAATTTTACCTCATATCAATGTATCTCCGATAATTTTATATATAAACTATGATATGATTGGTAGCTTAGGATATAAAAAAAATATTGTTACTATTTATGGTACAGCTACTGCGAATAATTTAAAAGATATTATACCAAATCATTATGATTCTGTTAAAATCAACAAATTACCTATGGCTTTTTCATTCAGTGATCATACATATTTCTATGCTAATAAGATCCCTTATTTATATTTTACAACCGGTTTGCCCAAAACTTATCATACTATAAAAGATGAAATAAATTTAATAAATTTTAATGGAATCCTTTTTACCATTAAGCTTACAGAAAATTTATTATCACAATTAAATCCACAAGATTTGCAATTCAAAAAAATAAAATTATGCCATTATCTTCATACAGGGATAGCATTTATATTTTAAATCATAGACTTATATATAGATAAATAAATATTTTTTAATAAATTATCATAAAAATAATGTCAAATTGACATTATTTTTATATGGCATACTTAATGATTATGCAAAAGCAAAACTTCAAAAAAAACAAAAGATATGAGTGAAATTAAAATTAAACCTTTAGCAGATCGAGTAGTTATCGAACCAGCACCTGCTGAGGAAAAAACTGCAGGTGGTATCATTATCCCAGACACAGCAAAAGAAAAACCTTTAAAAGGTACAGTAGTAGCTGTAGGTAATGGCAAAAAGGATGAACCAATGACCGTAAAAGTAGGTGATCAAGTACTATATTCTAAATACTCAGGCACCGAAATTACTATTGAAGGTAAAGAATATCTAATTGTTAGAGAATCAGACATTTTAGCAATTATTTAAAAATTATTAATTAACATTTTTAAAAATAAAAAAACTATGGCAAAAGAAATTATATTAGGCTTTGATGCCCGCGAACAATTAAAAAAAGGTGTAGATAAATTAGCCAATACAGTTAAAGTAACTTTAGGCCCAAGGGGACGTAATGTAGTTATAGAAAGAAGCTATGGAGCACCTGTAACCACTAAAGATGGTGTATCAGTAGCTAAAGAAATTAGTTTAGAAGATAAATTTGAAAATATGGGTGCTCAAATGGTAAAAAAAGCTGCAAGCGAAACTAGTGATGCTGCTGGTGATGGCACCACAACTGCTACCCTCCTTACTCAAATCATCTTCAATGCTGGTCTAAAAAGCGTTACCGCTGGAGCTAATCCTATGGATCTAAAACGTGGAATCGACAAAGCTGTTAAAGCTGTTATTGAGAATCTAAAACAACAATCTCAACAAATAGGTGATAGTTATGAAAAAATTGAACAAGTTGGCACCATTTCTGCCAATAATGATCGAGAAATAGGTAAAACTATTGCTGAGGCAATGAAAAAAGTGAAAAAAGAAGGTGTAATCACTATAGAAGAAGCCAAAGGTACTGAAACCACTGTAGATGTAGTAGAAGGTATGCAATTTGATCGTGGTTACATTTCACCATATTTCGTCACTAACTCTGAAAAAATGATTGTAGAATATGATGATCCTTTCATTTTAATTTATGATAAGAAATTAAGTGGCATGAAAGAACTGCTCCCAGTTCTAGAAAAAGTTTTTCAAACTAATAGGCCACTAATAATAATTGCTGAAGATGTAGAGAGTGAAGCTCTAGCTACTTTGGTTGTTAATAAACTGAGAGGTTCTCTGAAAGTAGCTGCAGTTAAAGCTCCTGCTTTTGGTGATAGAAGAAAAGAAATGTTAGAAGATATAGCTGTATTAACTGGTGGTACAGTTATTAGCGAAGAAAAAGGATTTAAACTAGAGGATGCAACCTTAGATCTCCTCGGCCAAGCTAAAAAAGTTACTATTGACAAAGATAATACTACCATTGTAGAGGGTGCTGGCAAAAAAGAAAATATCGAAGCTCGCATCAAACAAATAAAAGTACAAATAGATGATGCTAATAGTGACTATGATAAAGAAAAATTACAAGAAAGATTAGCTAAATTAGCTGGTGGTGTTGCTGTCATCAGAGTAGGTGCTGCTACCGAAGTAGAAATGAAAGAGAAAAAAGATAGATACGATGACGCTCTACATGCTACTCGTGCTGCTATAGAAGAAGGTATCATCCCTGGTGGTGGAGTTGCTTACATTAGAGCAATAAATGTTTTAGATAAAGTCGATATAGCTAATGAAGATGAAAAAATAGGTGTAGATATTATTCGTAGAGCTCTAGAAGAACCTCTACGCCAGATAGTAGAAAACGCAGGTTTAGAAGGTAGTGTGATTGTACAAAAAGTTAAAGAAGGTAAGGGAGATTACGGTTTTAATGCCTATTCTGAAAAATTCGAAAATCTCCTCGAATCCGGTGTAATAGATCCTACCAAAGTTGCTAGAGTAGCTATCGAAAAAGCTGCTTCTATAGCTAGTGCTCTTCTGATCACAGAAGCAGTGATAGCTGAAATTCCTGAAGAGAACCCCGCAGCTCCTGCTATGCCTCCAATGGATTACTAAAATATCACAATATATCTTAAAAAAGAGTCACCACAGTGTGGCTCTTTTTTTTATTTATAATTTAAATTATTATCTAAAGTATTTTTATTGTTATCATTATTGAATTTTACATTTTATAAATAACTAATTTATTAATGAGAATGTAAAATAAATAGCAATTGTAATTTACAAACTTGTAATTAATTGTCTCAATTACTGAATTGCTCCTATAATATGTTTTATTATAAATCATTCCATAATCTGCGTTTTGAAAAGTTTGTTATTAATATTATTCTATTGATAATAATATTTATAGGAACTTTATTATTTAAACACCAATTTAAAAATATCTAAATTATTTCTTGTAAATTCCATGCTTGCACATGCTCTATGCCTTCTTTGGAAGGATATTTAATATCGTCTAAAGATACTACATATTTATCATAATTGTCTTTTATTGCTTCCAAAGGCTTATACTCACGATTAATGACATTCTCATCTGTTAATAAATAGCAACATTGTAAATAAATAACTTTATCGTCCTTCATAGCAACAAAATCAACTTCTTTATCTCTCATTGTACCGACATAAACTTTATATCCTTTCCGCCTTAATTCTAGATAAACTAAATTTTCTAATCTATTTCCTAGTCCATATTCAAAACCAGAATACAGATATTTCCTGAATGATAAATCATTTACATAATATTTGCATATGCCAGATATTATATCCTTCCCTTTTATATTATATCTGTCTGCTCTATGTATCAGAAAAGCCTGCTCCAGATATTCAATATAATTGGATATAGTATCATAACTGGTTTTTCTCTTTTTAGATTCAAAATAATTTACAATATTTGTTATAGAAATAAGATTAGAAGCATTATTTATAAGAAAAACAAATACATCCTCTAGCAATTTAGCATCTTTTATATTGTAACGTTGTATGATATCACGTAGTAGAATTGTATCTTTCAATGCTGAAATATAATTGGTCTTTGCCTCATCATTTGGTAAAAAAAACAATTCTGGCATCCCACCATGTTCCATATACTCAATATAACTCTGTTTAGATTTTTGATCGTTTGTTATTTTGAGATATTCTGAATAACTATAAGGGAGAATTTCAAATTTCACATACCTGCCAGAAAGTAATGTAGCTAATTCTCCAGATAACATCTGTGAACTGAAACCAGTGATAAAAATTTCATAATCTTCAGAATAATTTTGTGAATATGAATTCACAAAACGCTCCCAATCATCAATCATTTGTATTTCATCAATAAAAAGATAAACTTTACCGTGAGGTTGTAAGTTATTTTTATATTTTTTGACAATATCATCTAATTCAAGGTATGTTGTAATAAAATCGTAATCTGTAAATTCTTTGTTTATTAAAAAAATATTTCCTGGTGCAACGCCTTTATTAATTAATTGTTCTGCTATTTGTCGCAAGATATAACTTTTGCCAACCCTTCGCTGTCCTACTAGAACTTTTATAAGTTTGGTATTGAGATAATATTTGATTTTTTCAGTATAAAAAATACGTGGAAATCCCGTTGCTATTTTGTTATTATTCCAAAAATTATATTTTGCTTATTTTGCAATATTTTCGTCCATACTTGAATTTTTTACAAAAAAAATAACTTTTTCTAATATACTCGAATAAATTACATTTCTCTATATGGCATAAAAAATTTATAAATTTATTTTACTTATTAATTAAATATCTATTTCAAAGTCATTAAAATAATAGTAAATTTTGAGCCCTCCCCCACTCTACTCTCTACATATATTTGACCATTCAGATCATTAATTATATTTTTCACTATTGCTAAGCCTAGACCAGAACCAGATGTTTTAGTTGTGAAATTAGGTTCAAAAATTTTATTTAATTCTGCCTCAGGAATACCTGATCCATTGTCTTCAATTGTGATTATAGCCTTTTCATTTTCGGATCTAATATTAATTTTTATTAGACCGTGTCTGTCATCTACAAAAGCCTGCATAGCATTTTTGATAATGTTAGTAAAAGCTCTATTTAATCTATTCTCATCACCATGAATAAATAATTCATCTAAATCTGATGTAAAAATAATGTCATAATCCTCACTTTGGAATAAAGCCACTAAATTTTGTAATAGTCTAACTATATCTACATCACTAGCTACAGGCTCTGGCATTTTATTAAATTGCGAAAAAGCAGTCGCTATATCAGAAAGATGCTCTATCTGCTCGAGTAAAGTAGCTAAATATTTATCTATATCTTTTTCGAATCTTTGTCTATCATTTTTCCATGTTTTTTGAAGAAATTGCACACTCAATTTCATTGGCGTTAATGGATTTTTTATCTCATGAGCTACCTGCTTAGCCATCTCTCTCCATGCCATTTCACGTTCACTCTGAGCTAATTTTTCTGCTTTTTCTGCTAATTCATCAACCATTTGATTGTATTGACTCACTAGCTGACCTATCTCATCATTACTTCTATATGAAATCTTTTCATTTTGTCTAGATAAACTCAATGTTTTTAACCTTTTGCTAATTAATTTTAATGGTCTATTAATGTACTGAGTAATGATAAAAGTGATGATAAGAGAAATGAGTAATAATATAGTATAAATGTTTATGAATGTGCCTATAAGCTCACTTAAATCACTTCTTAATTCTGAAATTTGATTAAACATTGGTACAGACAATATTCCTACAATTTTTTTATCCTGAAAAATTGGGAAATATGCATTCCAATATATAAAATTACCAATATTTTCCTGATTAGTATAATACCAATAATTTTGCCAATTGTTATACCAATAAACGTTTGGATTTATTAAGTCGGTTAATAATTTATTCTGAAAAAGAGAAAATTGCGTAGATGATAGTAATCTACCATCAATATTGTAATAATGAAGATCAGAAAAATAAGAATATTTATATTTCCACAACAAAGAATTAATGTTATCTGCATTAATGTCATTATTTATAATTTCATTTTGCAATGACAAATAAAGTCCATAATTACGCTCAAAATATCGTTTTTGCAATTGATGTAGATAAGTATTTTGTAAATATTTTACAGAAATACTACCTGATATTAAAATCACTATTGTAATAATTAGTATCAATGTCAATTGCAGCCTACTAGCAAAACTTCGTAATATTTTTTTAAAATTAAAACCTTTAAAAAATAAATAGCAAACAATATATAACAATAAAACTATTATTATGAAATAACAGAAAATGCTAATCCAACTTGGTAGAGAATGATTAGATACTAATACAATATATTTTTCATTGTCTATTTCACTTTTTATCGAATATTTACCATTATATTTAAATAATTTACCTGTAGGAGTGTAGTGTATAATAATATCAGCTTGCAATGGGAAAATAGTATTACCATAGCTTTGTAATAAATTATTATTAAAATATGTAGCATAATCTATCTGAGCAGGTAATAATTGCTCTTCATCAGCATTAACCAATAATTCTAAATATCCTTCTGGTCTGAAAGGTTGTTTTTTATAAAATTCTAAAAATAAATAATGTGGTAGCTCACTATTCAACTTAATACTAAACAAATAATAATTAACATCAGCATTAGTAATGTAATATAACTCATCTGAAATATATTGAGTCTGTGAATTGTCTATAATGCTATCATAATAATTCCAACAACTTATTTGATTATTATTATTTAAAAAAATATCATTACTACAACAAATAAAACCCCAAATATCATATTTCCCTTGAAATGAAGACAAATAATGATCTTTCAGATAAGTGAGCCAATTCATATTAGTATCTAAATGCTCTGTGTATTTTAAGATAATTTCATCATTAGCAATTTGATTTTTCAAATCTTGTAAATGATTTTCTAATATTAGATCTCTTTCTGAACTAATTTTAACAGCATTTAATAATAGATAATTAGAGAAGCTCTGATGATGAACATGCATAAATAGTCCACTCGTAAGAGCTATCACACAAAATCCAAAAATATATACAAAATATCTTTTGATCCATCTTTTTTTAATAAATGTAAATAAATAGACTATCAACCATATAGCCATCCCTACCATTGATAATAAAATAAAAAAACTTTGATTTTTTAATAATAATATCAAAAAAATAACATAAAAAATAAATCCAGAATAAACTATCGGTTTAGATGGTTTACGTATTATCATTAACCTCATTACCCAGATCCATATTGCTAATAAACTAATAGCTAATAGTATTACAAAGAAAATGTCTATTTTCGTGGCGATCCATTCATAATAACTATAAGGAAACTCAGTAGCATTAAATATTTTATATAACCAGATAAAAATATTACCTGATAAAAATAAAGAAATAACAAAATAAAATACATCTCTAAATTTTGTAGGTAACAACCTATAACAAAGCTTAATGACTAAAACACCTAACCATAAAATCAAAAATATTTTACCAATATTATTAAAAGTCAATGATAAAGCAAAAAATGAAGGATTGAAAATATAATATCTCGCTGACAATGCCTCTAATAATATCCAAAATAAATATGCTACAATAATAATAATGACGAATAATATATATACTTTCTTGCTACCTTTCCATTTATCTGCAAATGAAATGAATAAAAAATATAAACCAATTAGGAGCAATAAAAAACAAAAAAGAGCTATTAAGTTTTGTGTTTTAGTATATTTAACTGGTAAGGGGAGGAATTCTAATTGCTCAAAAATAGATGTTTTATCATTATTGATATCAATCGCAAAACATCCTAAAGGATCTATATGTTTATCAATACGATTAGCGAGATATTCATTATTTATCAAATAATTATTCTCCAGCTGCCAGGCTAGAATTATATGATAATTAAAAGTATCTTTAGCAAAATATAAAAATATACCTCTATCATTTTTTAAAATGTATTCACTTTTAATAGACTCATCAATCAAAAAATTATTTGTAGACCAGTAAACTAGACTATCATCACTATAAATAAAAATGCCTGTATTTTCATAATCATTTTCTTGATATAATTCTTGCAATCTGTCCCAATCACTACCTTGAACCAATTGTAAAAAGGTTTTATCAGTAAGGAAAGATTTACGTTTTTCCCAATTTTTTTCTACTCTATTGGTTAATTTATTTTGATAAATAAATTGATAAATTTGATAAAAAGTATGATTAATAGTAAAGACAAGAATAGAAAATAAAATAATTGATAAACTGATTTTTAATTTCTTATTAATTAAAAGATTTAAATTAGGCACAGGAATTTATTTTATACACAAAAATATTAAAATTAAATAAAACGAAGAAGAATCATTTTTTCAAAAAAATATTTTGGAAAAATTATACATGTGTAAATAATTGTTTAAAACAAATAATGATATTATTAAATTAATTTTTCTATATAAAATCTAATAATATAATGAAAAAATAAGAATTTATATTATTTTTCTTTTTAATGCTTATTATTACTATGTAAATTAATAATAAAATATTAATAGAATAACTTTAAAATTTATTATTGGTTAGAATAAATATCGCATTTCCTCAATAGACATATGAGAAAGAATTTATAAGAAAAGTTAAATAAAAATCTAATTACCTTATTAAGACTATTGACGCATTCACAATAATAATTTAGGTATTAATCAAACGTCTAATTCAATTTTTTAAAATACATGATGTAATAATCTTCTTTTGCTCTCATATCCTTTTTGCTATTATCATCACTATCACTTTCCCCACAGCTATGTAATATACCATGTATTATTAATCTTGTTGCTTCATCAGATGTAGATTGATTTAATGCTACTGCATTCTCCATCAATCTTTCATAGCTTATAAATATTTCTGCAAATAAATAATCATCTTTTATCTCACTAAAAGAAATCACATCTGTGTAATAGTCATGGGCTAGAAAATTTTTATTTATTTTTAATAATTCATTATCATTTAGCCAGTTAATGGAGATTTTACCTTCTTTGAAACTATAATCACTTAATATTTTTGAGATAATATTTTTGATATTATTATAAAAGTTTTCAGGAAATAAATTTGAAATTCTACTAAAATTATTGAATAATATTGCCATTATTTTTATTTTTAAATATTTTTTTAAAAAAATTATTGATAGTATTAATCCTTTTAAGCCATGCATCAGCCTCCATTAGAGGACTATCTTTAATAGTTTTAATAGTTAGCCATAAGCCAAAGAGTAATAATATGAAAGTTGGCAACCACATTCCGATAAAAGGCGAAATTATCAAATCTTTTGCGGTTTTTTCAAAAATAATAGTAATTATATAATATATTACAAATACAAGTACAGAAATGACTAATGGGAAGCCAAGCCCACCTTTACGAATAATAGCTCCTAGTGGTGCACCTATAAAAAATAATAGCAAACAAGCAATAGCTAGTGTGAATTTTCTATGCCATTCTATCTCATAGTAAGCTTTTGATTTTTTCAATGATTTACTAAGATCAGCCTGATTATCTAACATGTTAGCATTATTAAGTACTTGTTCTGAAGCCATTTTATACATTTCTCTGCGATGAATATCATCTAACAAATTTATTAAACTATCAAAAGTATTAGTAGTGACATTGGCATTAGGCTTAAAAGTACTATCTTTAGCAATGTAGATCCACCAATTATTGAAAGTCATAGATAGCAAAGTAGATTGTTGCTCTTGTATATTTTTATAATCAATATCTAATGAATCTATAAAATATTTTAGTTGAGAAATATTAAGCATTTTATAATGCTCTTTTAAAAGTCCAGGATCTGAGCGCTGAAAAGCAAAATTAGAGATATTTATATGTAATATTTGCTTATCGAAATATATACGTTGCAAAGGGATGGTATAGTAATCATTTCTTTTTTCTCTTATTTCCATATAGCTCATCCCATCGTAGAGTATAAAGACTAGATAACGCTGATCTGGAGTGGTCTCCATAATACCATTTTTAGCAGTAGTAATACTCAATGCAGGACCATAATTAGAATGATCATAAATTATAATATTTTCAATGTGTCTACCATCTTTATCTTTTTTACCAACTTTGATAACATAATTATCGAGATCTTTATTAAATATGCCCTCTCTAATGTTTAAAGTTGGTTTCTGCTGCCTAACGTCGCGTAATAATGACATCATCTTCAGATTAGCTTTAGGTAAAATATTGTTAGAAAAATAAAATGTAACTCCTGTCAAGATAATAGCTATTATGACCAATGGCTTCATTAGTTGCCATAGTGATATACCTGATGCTTTGGCTGCTATTATCTCGTAATTTTCACCTAAATTACCATATGTCATTAGAGAAGAAAGTAAAATTGCTAATGGCAAAGCCATAGGTACAAAGGTAGCTGATGCATAATACATTAGCTGCAAAATAACTCCTGTAGACAATCCTTTACCTGCTAATTCATCTATATATGTCCATAAAAATTGCATTAACAAAACAAAAATTGCAATAAAAAATGTAACTAATAAGGGACCAATGAATGATTTTATTAAATATAAATCTAATTGTTTAACCTTTAAAAATTTTTTCATTAAAAATATCAACGTATTTTATTAGCACAAAATTACTAAAAGAAATATTATTTCAATGAGCTTCTAACCAATTTTTTCCATGACCTACATCTACCTTTAGAGGTACAGTTATATGAATTACATTTTCCATAATTTTTTTGACTTCATTTTCAATGATATCTAATTCTTCTTTCACGACATCTAGTACTAGCTCATCATGCACTTGGATTATTAATTTTGAAGATAAATGATTTTTATCTATTAGCTCTTGCACTCTAATCATTGCAATTTTGATAATATCAGCAGCTGTCCCTTGGATAGGCATATTTATAGCATTCCTCTCTGCATAGCCGCGTACAACAGCATTAGCTGCTTTAATGTCTGGTAAATATCTCCTACGATGGAATAGCGTTTCCACATAACCATGTTCTTTAGCGAAATGAATAGATTCGTCCATATATTTTTTAATTCCCGGATATTTAGTGAAATAGCCTTCTATTATTTGTTTAGCTTCGGACCTAGATATACCTAATTGCTCAGAAAGTCCAAAGGCAGAGATACCATATATTATGCCGAAGTTGATTGCTTTAGCTTTTCTACGAAATTCAGGAGTTAGTGTATCCTCTGTTAAATTAAAAATACGCAAAGCAGTGGCTGCGTGAATATCCATTCCCTTGATGAAATCATTAATCATATTCTCATCACCACTGAGTGCAGCCATCAATCGCAGCTCTATCTGATTATAATCTGCAGATACTATAAAACCTTCAATATCTGATGGAATAAATGCTTTTCGCATTTCTTTACCTAGATCAGTACGCACTGGTATGTTTTGTAAATTAGGATTAGACGAACTCAATCTACCTGTAGATGTAATAGTTTGATTGAAATTAGTATGTACCTTGCCAGTGATAGGATGTACTAATTTAGGAAAAGCACTTACATAAGTATTCAATAATTTTGTTAATTCACGATAATCTAAAATTTTATTGATTATAGGATGTTGATTTTGATATTTTAGCAATTCATCTTCTGAAGTGCTATATTTTTTGGTTTTGGTTAATTTAGGTTTATCAGATATTTTTAATTTTTCGAATAAAACTTTTCCTAATTGCTGTGGACTAGCTATATTAAAAACTTCACCAGAAATTTCATAAATTTCATTAGCTAATTTATCTATTTGATTTTGTAATTCTAATTCAAATTTTTTAAGAAAATCTAAGTCAATTTTTACTCCGTTCAGCTCCATCGTTGATAGAACTGGTATCAGTTTAGATTCTATATTTATATAAAGTTCATATTGTTTTTTTTCTTTGAGCTCATGCTCAAAAATATTCCATAATTGTAAGGTAATATCAGAATCTTCGCAAGCATAAACAGATAACTGCTTAGTATCTATATTCCATAGATTAAAATCCTTTTTATCATTTATTAATTCATTGAAAGTAATAGTTTTATATTCTAAATAAATATCTGCTAAATAATCCATATTGTGCTTACCTTCAGGATTTAGAATATAGTGAGCTACCATAGCATCACGTATTTCACCATTCACATTGATGTTGTAATGCTTCAATATGCTTATATCAAATTTGAGATTAAAACCACCTTTGGCTATTTTTTCATTTTCAAAAATTGGTTTTAATAAATCTAAGGTCAGACGACAAATATTTTGCTGTTTACAATAAATAAATACAGCATTATATGGAGATAAGGCAAAGCTAATACCGACTATATCAGACACTAATGGATCTAGACTAGTGGTTTCTATATCAAAGACAAAAAAATCAACCTTACTGAGTTTATCAATAAATTCTTTAATTTCTGCTTCATTAATAAGTAATTTGTAGTTTTGCTCTTTAGGATTGTATTTAGTTAATCTATTATCATTTTGATATAACGGAGTCTCGGTAGGATTGTCGAAAATAGATAATTGTCCAGAAGAGATAGTAGGATAAATAGATGATAATTGTTTAAAAATTTCTAAAATTCTATTTTTAATATTACGAAATTCTAATTCGTCACATAGAGCAAAAATAGGTTCTTTAGGCGGAATTTTCCATTCAAAATCTTTAGGATTAAAATCCATATTAATATGTGGGTTTATACTAGCTAATCTTTTACTATCTTTTAAAAGATCTATATTTTTAGAAATTAAATCTCTATATTTTTCTGGTACTTCATCCAAATGTTCTAGTAAATTTTCTACAGAATGAAATTGAGACATTAATTTGATAGCACCTTTTTCGCCAATGCCAGGAACACCAGGAATATTGTCTGAAGCATCTCCCATTATAGCTAAAATATCTATTAACTGTTGTGGTTGAGAAATACTCCATTTTTCACAAATTTCATTCACACCTAATATCTCATCAGGTTCATTATTTTTACCTGGTTTTAAAATAAAAATTTTATCATTAACTAGTTGTCCCATATCTTTGTCACTAGTGACGATATATGAATAAATACCATGTTCAGCTGCTTTCTGAGAGATAAAACCAATGATATCATCAGCTTCATAACCTGGCATTTCTATACATTTGATACCTAAAGCACTAATCATGTTTTTAATATATGGGAGGTTTTTAGCTAATTCCTCTGGCATAGGAGGTCTCTGAGCTTTGTAATAATCAAATTCTTTTTTCCTCAATGTCTCCTCTTCAGAGTCAAAAGCTATAGCTATATATCGGGGATTATATTTAGACAAAATATCAATCAACATATTTGTAAACCCATAAACTGCACTAGTATTTAATCCATAGCTCGTACGCATAGGTCGTCTGATGAGAGCAAAATAATAACGAAAAGCCATAGCCATAGCATCTACAATCACAAAAGCATTATGATTATTAGGTAGATTATTACCATTTAATCCATTCATTTTATAATATATTTTTTCAAAGTTAAAAAAAATATTGAAGAAAATTGTAAATTTATAATAAATAAAAATATACAAATTTTCATATATTTGCATTATAAATAAATACAAAATGATTTGGGATTTAATAAACAATATTGAAAAGCAGGCAATAGAATGGAGACATTATTTACATGCTAATCCTGAACTGAGCAATAATGAAATAAATACTGCTAAATATATTACTACATTATTAAAAAGTTGGAATATTTATACAAAAACTGGAGTAGCAGGTAACGGCGTCATCGGTATAATAGAAGGGAAAAATCCTAATGGTAAAGTAATAGCCATCAGAGCTGATATGGACGCATTACCAATAGAAGAAAAAACAAATTTAGCATTCAAAAGTAAAAACAGTGGCGTAATGCATGCCTGCGGACACGACGCTCATATGGCTAATTTATTGGCTACAGCATATATTTTAAATGAATTAAGAAATGAATGGGATGGAAAAGTTGTATTAATTTTTGAACCTTCTGAAGAGACATTACCTGGAGGTGCAAAAAAAATAATAGAAAAAAAAATATTAGAAAATCCTTATGTAGATATAGTAATAGGTATGCATGTCTCTCCAGAACTACCAATCGGAACAATTGGTTACAAAATGGGAGCATTTATGGCTTCTAACGACGAAATATATATTAATGTAAAAGGTAAAAGCGGTCACGCAGCTATTGTAAAAGACTTTGTGGATCCTGTAATATCATCTGCCGCTATTATCCTTAATTTACAACAAATAGTAAGTAGATGTAATGATCCTGCTATCCCTACAGTACTCTCCATCGGTAAAGTAATAGCAAATGGTAGAACTAATGTAATACCGTCAGAAGTTCATTTGGAAGGGACTTTTAGAACTTTTGACGAGAAATGGCGAAATGAAGCAAAAAATTTAATAAATGAAATTACAAATAATACAGCAAAATCATATAAAACAACAGCTGACATTAATATAATAACAGGTTATCCTACCTTACATAATGATGAAAACTTAACTACCGAAATAGTAAAGTTTATTAATAATAATTTACAAAAAATCAAAACCGAATCTATACCAATTAGAATGACATCAGATGACTTTGCATATTTTTCACAAATACGTCCAAGTTTCTACTTTAGACTGGGTATAACAGATGATAAAAATACATCAAATTCACTACATTCAGAAATATTTACATTCAATGATAATGCCCTAAAATATGGAATATATACTATGTCATCAATCGCTTATGCATACTTAACTAACAAAATTAATTTTTAAAAATATGAAAAAATTTAATTTAATAATAATCATTTTGATCATAGCTTTAAATTTTCAATCTTGTAAAAATAAAGAAGAAATAATTTACAAAAAGGAGATAATACTGAATAATAATTTATGGGCTAAAAATGAAATTATCAAATTTAATTTCAATATCAATGACACTTCAAAAATTTATTCATGCTTAATAAAAATAAAAATAGATACAAATTATACTTATAATAAATTTATCTTTTCTACAACATTAAAAACACCAGATGGCTCATATAGAAAATCAGGATTTGAGACAAAAATAGATGAAGACTATAGACAAAAATCTGTAGACAAAGTAGAAGGAGTTATGATAATAGAGAAAGAAATATATAATAATGTAAAGTTTAAAGAAACAGGGGGATATGAGATAGGAGTGATGCATAATTTACCACAGGATATTTTTAATGTAAAATCAGTAGAGATGAAGGTAATAAGAAGGTGGGGGTAATAGAAATAACATTTTTATGTTATATTTTAAAACGTTTATTATTTCAATTAAATACATTAATTTTGTTCAAATTTTATAATTATGAAGGAATTATTAGAAAACATTGATAAATACTTGGCTCTACCCAAGGATCATAAGCGAGATTTTTTAGATCAGCTATATCAATATTTAGTCAATAACAATGCCAATGCAGTAGATTATCAAAAAGTAAAGATTCAATCTACCGCTGCCATTTGTCCCGACTGCAGAAGTGAGAATGTCATCAAAGCTGGTAAAAGAAATGGCAGACAAGTTTATAAATGCAAAACCTGTGGTTATCAATTTCGTGAAACAGCTCGCACCTTTGTCTATCGAATGCGAAAATATCCATTAATGCTCGACTATATGAGATGTATGTTAGAAGGTAAAAGTCTACGAGCTTGTGCTAATGAGGTTGGCATTTGTCTGAAAACAAGCTTCGAATGGCGACACAAAATATTAGCAGCTATTAGAGCTTTAGAAGGTGGAATAAGCTTCTCTGGAATTGTGGAAGCAGATGAACTGCTAATGAAATATTCAGAAAAAGGGAGAAAGTTTAAAAACAAAGAAGAATATCGAAAAGCTAAAAATAAAAAACATCCTAAGGTAGCAGTATTAGTAGTTACAGACAGAGAAAGTAATTTACTTTTTAAACAGGTTGGAGAGAAAAAGGTGAAAAATGAACAATTGAGAGAGGAGCTCAAGAATAGATTGTCAGAAAACAATCTGATATGCGTAAAGCCAAAGAAAGAATTTAGAAAAGGAGTAAAGGGTCTACAAAGTAAAAAAGTGATAGTAAACAAAAGACAATTAAAACGAGGGATTTATAGTGTAAAAATAGTTGAGAGCAAAATAAGTGATTTTAAGACGTGGTTGAGTAGATTTCACGGGGTAGCTACGAAATACTTGCAGAGCTATCTGATGTGGTTCGTAGTAATGAACAAGTACCTAAAAGAATTGATAGATCCTGACATTGGTAGACTATTGAACCTGTCATCGCACGACAGATGGGCATGGGACAAGTATAGAGAGATAGTTAGTCAAAGATATGATTAACATACTTTTAAGTATAACAAAAATTTGATTCTTATCAAACCCTTCTTACCTTCCTTTTATCCTTCAATTTTTAACTTATTTCTAGTGAACGCACATTGGCATTACATTAGCAGTATTTTTACTTATCTATGCATCTATTTTTGCCAATTTAGCATTTTCTTCAATAAATTGTCTACGAGGTGGTACATCTTCTCCCATCAACATTGAAAAGATTCTATCTGCTTCTGCAGCATTTTCTATAGAAACTCTATTAAGAAAACGCGTATCCGGATTCATGGTAGTTTCCCATAATTGTTCAGCATTCATTTCACCGAGACCTTTATATCTTTGTGTGTGAATATTTTTATTTCCGTAGTTTTGTTTCCATTCTGATAAGATTTTATCTCTTTGCTCATCAGACCAGCAATAAACTTTTCTATTTCCTTGACGAATTTGGTACAATGGTGGTGCAGCTACATAGATATATCCTTTTTCTATTAATTCTTTCATATATCTAAAGAAAAAAGTAAGTATTAATGTGGTAATGTGGCTACCATCTACATCAGCATCAGTCATTATAATAATTTTGTGATAGCGTAATTTCTCTAAATTCAATGCTTTTGGGTCGTCAGGTGTACCTATAGATACGCCAAGGGCGGTATAAATATTTCTAATTTCTTCGCTCTCAAAAACACGGTGATCTGCAGCTTTTTCTACATTTAATATTTTACCTCTAAGAGGCAAAATAGCCTGAAAAAGTCTATTACGACCTTGTTTAGCGGTACCCCCTGCTGAATCCCCCTCCACTAGAAATATTTCACATTTTGATGGATCATTTTCAGAACAATCTGCTAATTTCCCAGGTAGTTGTGCAGAGTTAAAAACGGTTTTTCTTAGTACCATTTCTCGAGCTTTCCTTGCAGCATGTCTAGCTGTTGCTGCTAAGACAACCTTATTGAATATTTCTCGAGTTTCTTTTGGGTGTTCTTGCAGATAATATAACAAGTGTTCACTCACGATGGTATCTACTATTCCAGCCACTTCTGAATTTCCAAGTTTGGTTTTTGTTTGTCCTTCGAACTGCGGTTCTGGCACTTTAATGCTTAATATTGCTGTTAATCCTTCTCTGAAGTCATCTCCTGATATTTCAAATTTAACTTTATCAAAATATCCTTGTGCATCTCCATATGCTTTCATTGTTCGTGTAAGAGCTCTTCTGAATCCTGCCAGATGTGTTCCACCTTCTATTGTATTAATGTTATTTACAAAAGTATGTACATTTTCGATATATGAGTTGTTATATTCAAAAGCTATTTCTACTTTAACATTATCTCTTTCTCCTTCAATATATATAGGTTCGGGCATTAAAACTTGTCTAGATTCATCTAAATAATGTATGAAATCTATTAAACCATTCTCAGAGTGGTATACATTCACTATAGGATTATCTGGATTAGATTTTTGATATACTAGTTCTATTTTAACTCCTTTATTTAAAAATGAAATTTCTTTTAGTCTTTTTGATAAAATATCATATTTATAATCTATTATAGGGAAAATAGTTTCATCTGGTTCGAAATATATAGTAGTACCAGTCTCCATAGTTTCTCCAATAGCTTGTAACTCTGTGATAGGTTTACCAAAAGCATATGTCTGTTGCCATATTTTACCATCACGTTTGATAGTTGCTATCATTTTCTTAGATAAAGCATTTACACATGAGACACCGACGCCATGCAAACCGCCAGAAACTTTATATGTATCTTTATTAAATTTACCACCAGCATGTAATACTGTCAATACTACCTCTAATGCAGATTTTTTTTCAACTGGATGCATATCCACAGGGATGCCTCGACCATTATCTATTACTGTAATTGCATTATTGGGATGAACAATTACTTTTATATAATCACAGTAACCAGCTAAAGCCTCATCTATAGAATTATCTAATACTTCATATACTAAATGGTGCAATCCCCTCTCTCCCGTATCTCCTATATACATTGCTGGTCTTTTTCGTACTGCTTCTAAGCCTTCTAATACTTGTATATTATTCGCATTGTATCCATTTTCTTGAATTTTTTCATCCATAATTTTTTTGTTTATTTATTATTATGCAAAATTAATAATTTTATATCAAATAAACAAATGTTTAGTCTGTATTTATATACTTTAAGTCTATATTTTTTAAATATTTAACTGAAGAAATATAATTGCTAAATTTAATAATTTTTGTATTAGCTTTTACACTTGAGTTTATTGAGATAGAAATTACTATATCAGATATTATAAATTCTAAAATTTATTTTTATCAATTTTTTTATAATTATCATAATTAATTTTAAGTCCATCATAAGCTAAAATAATTTTATCACTAGGAAAATATTGGCTTGCCTCTTCTAGAAATAAATTAACTGATTTATATTCAGAGCTGAAATGGCCTAAAATCAGATACTGAGCATTTAGATTATTAGCCAACTGAGCAGCCTCGACAGCAGTCATATGTTTTTTTGATTTAGCTGTATCTATCTTTTCAGTTAAAAATGTAGATTCTGCAAATAAATAAATTGGATTTTTAATTTCTGAATAATTAATTAATTTATAAGCTGTATCACTACAATAAACGTAAGAAAATGGATGTGGTGGATCTGAAGTTATTTCATTATTTTTAAATAATTTACCAGAATTTTTATCTAAATAATCTCCACCTTGTTTTATGTTTTTTATGTCATTAATGCTGGGACGATAATATTCTACAAAGCTTTTTAAAATATTTCTTGGTCTCAATTTTTCTTTAATTAAAAAACCACAAGTCGATACAGAATGATCAAGAGGAAAAGAATAAATTATAAATTTATCTTCTTCTAAAATTTTATTAAAATTATTAAAATCTAAAGGTATAAAATTAAAAGGGAAATATTTCCCAGATAACTTATCCTGAAAAATAATTTCTATAATTGGAATTAAATTTTTATTTGCAAAAATTGTTAGAGGCTTAGTTCTACCAAGTAAAAGCATTGATGACAGTAGACCAAATAATCCAAAAAAATGATCACCATGTAAATGAGAAATAAGGATATAATCTATATTAATTATTGAAAAACCAAAACGTTGCAATTGAATTTGTGTGCCTTCGCCACAATCAATTAAAATATTTTTTCCTTCAATTTTAATTATCTGTGATGGGCTAAATCGCTTATATAAAGGTAAAGAAGATCCACTACCTAAAATATTAACTTCTACCATTATTATGAAATTTTATAATTACCAAAATAATGATAATTATTATAATTTTTGTTCTACAGAGGTAGTGATATATGCTTCTATGAGATCACCCACCTTAATATCATTAAAATTTTTTATACTAATACCGCAATCTTGACCTGTAAGTACTTCTCTGACGTCATTTTGAAAGCGTTTGAGAGAAGCTATTTCGCCGTCAAATACAACTATCCCGTTTCTTATTAATCTGACACGAGCATTTTTATCTATTTTGCCATCTAAAACCATGCAACCAGCGATATTACCCAATTTTTTAATAGAAAACACCTGTATAACCTCAGCAGTACCCAGGATAGTTTCTTCAATAGTAGGTTCTAGCATACCTTCTATAGCTGATTTAATTTCATCTATAGCATCATAAATTATAGAATAAGATTTAATTTGTATTTGCTCCTGCTCAGCAAGTTTGCGAATAGCTGGTGCTGGACGCACTTGAAAAGCAACAATTATGGCATTAGATGCAGCAGCTAGCAAAATATCAGATTCAGTAATAGCACCTACGCCTTTATGAATAACATTTACTTGCACATGTTCATTAGACAGTTTCAATAAAGAATCACTCAATGCTTCTACTGATCCGTCCACATCTCCTTTTACAATCAAATTTAATTCTTTAAAGTCACCAATGGCTATCCTACGACCAATTTCATCAAGAGTAATATGTTTTTTAGCTCTAATAGATTGCTCCCTTAGTAGTTGTTGACGTTTGAGAGCTTTATCTTTAGCATCTTTCTCAGATGGCATAACTAATAATTTATCACCAGCTTGTGGAGCACCATTAAGTCCTAGAATTAAAGCAGGTGAGCTAGGACAGACTTCCTTTTTAGGTTGATTTCTTTCATTAAACATAGCTCTTACTTTACCATAATAAACTCCAGCTAATATGGGATCACCAATATGTAATGTCCCATTATGAATTAAAATTGTAGCTACATAACCACGACCTTTTTCTAAGCCAGATTCTATAACAGTTCCTATTGCAGGTCTATTAGGATTTGCTTTTAAATCCATTAAATCTGCTTGTAAGAGCACCTTTTCTAATAATTTATCAACATTTAATCCCTCTTTGGCAGATATTTCTTGAGATTGATAACTACCACCCCAGTCTTCCACTAGGATATTCATATTTGCTAATTGTTCCTTAATTTTTTCAGGATTAGCATTAGGTTTGTCTATTTTATTAATAGCAAAAATCATTGGTACACCAGCTGCACGAGCGTGATTGATAGCTTCTACAGTTTGAGGCATCACTTGTTCATCAGCGGCAATAACTATAATAGCTATATCAGTAACTTTAGCACCTCTAGCACGCATAGCAGTAAATGCTTCATGACCAGGTGTATCTAGAAATGTTATTTTACGACCATTTTGTAATGTTACTTCATAAGCACCTATATGCTGTGTGATACCTCCAGCCTCTCCAGCTACTACATTAGTTTTACGTATAAAATCTAATAGTTTTGTTTTACCATGATCTACGTGTCCCATTACAGTGACTACTGGATGGCGTGGGAGTAATGTAGATGGATCATCCTCATATTCTTCTTCTTCTTTCTCATCTAAGCTTATAAATTTAACTTCATAACCAAACTCATCAGCTACAAGCACAATTGTCTCTGCATCTAGACGTGAGTTAATAGTGGTCGTCAAACCTAAATCAAAACATTTAGCTATGACTTCTGTAGGTAACACATTCATTAAACTTGCTAATTCGCTAGTAGTAATAAACTCTGTAACCTCAATAATATTTTTAACTTCACTATCAGTATTCTTAGATAATCTTTGCTCTCTTTTGAGTTTTTTATACTGAGCTGGCGTAGTTTTAGGTTTAGCCTGAGCTTTTGCTAAAGTTTCTTTAATTTTTTGTGTTATTTCTTCATCAGTTAAAACATGTTCTTCTCTTTTTTTTCTATGTTGAAAATCTTTATCTCTAAATTTTTTATTAGTTTTTTCTCGTTTTTGTGGTTGAGATTTGTTGCCTACTTTATTAGTAGCAGCTTTATCATCATTATATCTAGGTTTGGGTTTTTCTTTATTGGCTTGATCTGTAGTAGTATTGTTTTTGTCCCATTTTTTAAATCCTTTTTGATCAGCTTCAGCGACTTTTTTTATAGTTTTTTTCCTAGGTCGAGATGATTGTTTTTTTTCATTATCATTAGTTTTACTTTTTTTAGGATTTACCTCATCTAAATCGATTTTGTATTTAACTTTTAAATTAATTTCTTGCAGATAGGGTTTATCAGATATATCAGTAGTTATTTCTTTAGCATCTTTGTTAATTTCGATGATATCTGTTTCTGATTCAGTTTTAGTTTCTATAATTTCAGCTTGGGGAGTTTGTTGTTCTACTATTTTTTCAGTTACTGGTTCGTTTTCTGTAATATTTTCAGAAGTATTTTTTAGTTGCGACTCAGTTTGGGTTTCTACAACTTCAGGTTTATTTTCAGTTTCTGATTCTTTATCTAAGCTTTTTTCTATATTTTTAATTTTAGGTTCTTTATATTCAGTTTTTTCTGATTTTTCTTTAGATTTAGGAGGAATAGATTTTTCTTTAGTAGATTTTTCGGTTTCTTTGTTTAAATCTATTTTACCTTTTACCTTGAGGTTAAACTCATAAGGAGCATTTTCAATTTCTTTAGGTTTTTCTTGTTCAATTATTTTATCAGCAGTAGTAGTCGTTTTAGTTTCCTCTACAATGGTTTCATCAGGTTTATTTTTTTCAGTATCCAAGTTATAATTTTGCTTAATAATCAAATAAGCATCTTCGCTAATACGATCATTAGGAGTATTCACTTTGATACCATTAGATTTTAATAGTTCTTGTAATTCAGCAAATGTAACACCCAACTCACGTGTGAGCTGATTTAATCTATATGTTTTTATTTCATTCATAATAAAAATCTCACTACAAAATTAATCTATATTTTTCAAAATATAATTTGTCAAATTTTAAAATCATAATCATTAACAATTTTATAAACATAATAAACTTTTTTAATTAATTTCATTCAAATTCTGCTCTAATTATTTTTTGTATTTCTTCAACGGTTTCTTCCTCGAAATCAGCTAAATCAGCTAAATCTTTTACTGAATAAGAAAGAACTTTTTTAGCAGTATCACAACCAATGGTTTTTAATTGATTAATAATCCATTGATCAATAACATCACTAAACTCTTGGATGTCGATATCCTCTTCTTCACCCTCTTCAAGTTCACGATAAACCTCAATGTCATAACCAGTGATACGTGAAGCTAATTCAATATTTTGTCCATTTTTGCCTATGGCAAAAGATATTTGATCAGGTTTCACTATTACTATAGCTTTATCACCTTCTAACTGAATATCAGTTATCTTAGCAGGAGCTAAAGCTCTTTGAATAAATAATTTAGAATTATTCGAGAAGTTTATTACATCTATATTTTCATTTCTTAGTTCTTGAATAACTGGGAAAATGCGAGAGCCTTTAACTCCCACACAAGCACCCACAGGATCTATGCGGTCATCGTATGATTCAACAGCTACTTTAGCTCTTACACCAGGTATACGAGCTATTTTGCGAATAGTAATTAGTCCATCAGCTATTTCTGGAACTTCTTGTTCCATTAGACGAGCTAAAAATTCTGTACTAGTACGGGATAAATAAATATACGGTGAGCCAGCTCTATTTTCAATTTTATAGATAGATGCTCTAATAGTATCACCTTTTTTATAGTGATCTCCAGGTATCATTTGATCCTTTGTCAAAACTAATTCTATGCCATCTTCGTCTACTACAATTATTTCATTTTTTAATACTTGATGCACCTCGCCGACAACTAACTCACCTATTTGATCATTGTATTTATCGAAAGTTACTTGATTTTCAAATTCAGTGATACGTGCTTTCATCATTTGTAGAACAGTCTGAATTTCTCTACGTGAGAAATTTTCAATTCCATATGGCTCTGTAACTTCCTCTCCAATCATAAAGTCTGGTTCTATCCTGAGAGCATTTTTTATTTCTATCTGAGTATTGGGATCTTCTAATTCACCATCTGGCACTATAACTCTATTTCTCCATAGTTCAATATCTCCTGTTTCAGGATTTACTGCAAAATAAAAATTCGAAGCGTCACCATATTTTTTTTCTAAGACACCTTTAAATATTTCATCTAATAACTCCATCAAAGTCTCTTTGTCTATTCCTTTAATATCTTGAAATTCGTTAAAAGCTTCTAATAAACTTATTGTTGCCATAATTTTAATTTTTACAATTTTAAAATTTCTTTACATTCTTTGATTTGTGATAAATCAATAATTTTTTCTTCTTTGTCTTTTTTATTATTTTTATTTTGTATTTCTATTGTTAATTTTTCTGCTTCATAATTAATTAATTTGCACTTAATGGTTTGATTATCAATTGTTTTTATTTGTAATAAATGACCAATATGCTTAGGATACTGTCTGGCATTTGTTAAAGGATTTCCTATACCATGAGATGATACATCTAGCTGATAATCATCTTTTGATAGAGACAGATTTTTTTCAATGTATCTACTCACTTTTACACAATCATCGATAGTAAGGTTAGTATCACTATCTAAGTAAACACTAATTTTACCGAGATTATCGATATCTAATCTTGTTAAAAAAATACTTGTTCCTTCTGTTATTTCCTCTACAAGTTTTTTAATATACTCTTTATCTATCATAATTTTTATTAAAAATAAAGGGAGCTAAATGCCCCCTCTCAATTAACCATACTGTCCGACCAGGATTCGAACCTGGACAGGCAGAACCAAAATCTGCAGTGCTGCCGTTACACCATCGGACATTTTTGTTTTGCAAAATTACTAATTAATTTTAAAATGGAAAAATAATATTTAGGACTAAGCGAAACATTGGATTTAAAAAAATTTACTATGCAAGTACATAACAATTGAAACTGAATTGAAGGGGAAAAGTTTTAAATAATTGTTATATTATATAAAGTTTATTTGAATTAAAAAATTTATATTTTTGTAGAAAAATTTTTATATGAATAACCTTTTAGAAAATCCAACAGAATTATTCACCCTTACTAAAGAAGGCACACGAGAGTTCTACGACAATCTCTATAATGAAATGATAGAAGAAGGTAAAGATGTCGTCGATTATCAAGAAATCAAAGCCATGTCTACAGGTGTATTATGCCCAGATTGTAATAGTAGTCATGTTATTAAAAATGGTTTGCAAAGTGGAGTTCAAAACTACCGATGCAAAAACTGTGGCAGACAATTCAGAGTTACCACTGGCACCTTTATGTATCGTGTTCATGAAAAGGGCAAAATGTTAGAATATATAAAATGTATGAGTGTAGGCATGAGCTTGAGAGAGTGTGCCAGAAATGTAGGTATTTGTCTACAAACGAGTTTCTTTTGGCGGCACAGAATATTGTGTGCTATGCAGTCGTTTGAAGATAATGTTAATTTCTTTGGAATAGTTGAATTAGAAGAACTTCTAATGAATTATTCAGAGAAAGGCAAAAAGAAAAGAGACAAGAAAGAAATAAAAAAATTGAAGAAAAAGAAGCCAACAAAAGTGGCAGTAATAGCTGCCACAGATAGAAGTGGAAATATTTTATTCAAAAAATTAGAAGATGAAAGGGTGCAAGCTAATCACATATCAGATTTTCTAAAATCAAGAATATCTGAAGATTCAGTAGTATGCGGCAGCAATATAAAAGCTTTCAAGACAGTAACAGCAGAGCACATAAAACATAAAGAAATTACTAATAAAAACAAGATGAAGCGAGGAATATATAGCGTATCTAACGTTCATGTTAAGATTGCAGATTTTGTAGGGTGGATATATTATAAGTTTCGTGGAGTGGCGACAAAGTATTTAACAAACTATATAATGTGGTTTGTAGTGAAGGGAAAGTATCTGGCGGAGAAGAT
>JAPXMM010000021.1:0-25222 GCA_033809015.1 Bacteroidales bacterium | reverse complement strand
TCAAAAAAGGCTTTGGAGTCTTCCTTACTCATAGCCAGATGCTGATTAATGTTATCTACTAAAGTTTTCATAAATATTGATTTTTTGGCAAATATATATAATAATTTTTATATGATATTAATATCATTAATTGTTTTAAACATATAAAAATGATATTTTATCCCCTTTGCCCCACCATACATCTATTAGCACTAGCTTCCAGCCTCGCTATGTCTATATCCTCGGAACTTCCTCTTTTATTTATTTCTACTATATCATTAAAATTGGGCGGTGGTAATGGCATATTATCCATTATTGCATCTATGAATTGATCTTTATTCAAGCTTAAGACATTGACATCTTTATAAATTTCTCCAATTTTATTTATAATTATAGGTTGTGCAAAAGCTATAGAATTAGAATAATGTGACGGTAATATATTTATATCTAATGAAAGTATAAATTGTAATGAATCGAATAATAATCCTGCTTTAAAAATTGTCTCGTCTAGATTTGCTTTCAAGTCTGGTCTGCCTATACCATCTACAAAAAGCGTATCTCCTGTGAATAGATATTCATTATCCAATAAATATGACACACTATCTAAGGTGTGTCCTGGAGTGTATATCATTTCTATAGTAGAATTCCCAAAATATATTTTTTCTCTATCTTTTATTTTAATGTAGTCATAATCTACTTGTGCTATATCTATATATATATGTTTGGCATTGCTGGTTTTTGCCAATTCTCTAGTTCTAGAAATATAGTCAGCATGTGTATGTGTATCCATGACGTATTTAATAGTACTCTGATTTTTATTAGCTAGAGATATATACACTTCTGGATTAAGTGAAGCGTCTATTACTGCTGCTTCGTCTTCTGAAATAATAAGGTATGAGATACATCCTTTGGCTACTCGTCTTATTTGATATATTTTTAAATTTTTTTCTGGTTTTTCTAATAATTTAATGCTATAAGCAAAATTCCATTGTTTCATTCCACCTTTTAGTGAATATGCTTCATATCCTTTTTCTTGTAATATATCTGCTCCGTCTTTACTCATTAATCCTTCCATACACACTACTATTATTGGTATATCTTTAGGTAAATCTAAATTATCAAAAATAGTATCTTCCCCAGCTTCTATTTGTTTGTATACATCTATGTGCTCACTTTCAGGTATATACCATTCATCTCTGTGTTCTTGAGGTCTGATGTCTAATATTTTTACTGGTAGGTTATTCGCTAATAAATTTTGTAATTCTTCTACACTTATTTCTAATTTTTCCATTTTTTAAATTTTTTACAAAATTCATTAAAATATGATTTAAAATTCATAAAATAAAAAATATCACTTATATATATTTCGTTTTAATTTTTATTATTAATCCATAAAATAAAAGCTATTAATATAAGGTTTAATGTAATAAATTGAAATATTTGTTTATATAATAAATTTTACAAAAAATTTTATAATAATGGAATACACAAATATTAACTTTTTACTCGAATCAAAACCGCATTGGAAAATGATTTGTTATAAAACAAGCAAGCAGTGTAGGACAAGAGGGGTTACACTGTTTGAGCAAGCTTTAGATTGCGAGTTTGTAAACCCCAATGGGTGTTTGCGTAGTTTTATCAAATCATTTCCCCAGCGGAGATTTTTCTTTGTTTCTTTCTTTTAATAGTTGTAAAAGAAAGAATTTAACAAGAAATATTTTAACCAAATCAAAGTGAACTGCTATAATATCTAACTTTGCTTATATATTCACGAAAATAATTTGTTATTACTTAAAAATTAATAAAATTATATACTTTGGTATAATCTTATATGTTTTTATGTCTTTAAGCTTTTATAATTTATAATTACTGTGGTTTCTAATTAGTGTTTGCTTTGCAGCATATTAAATTTTTAATTTAAAAAAATATTGTAAATTCGTATGAAATTTTTAGTATGGGTAATAGAATTAAAAAATTCTTGTTTTTTGCTTTTATTTTGATATATCAAATTTCTAATGCTCAATTCTATAGTGGGAGTCAATTGAACTTTGGTAAAAATCGAGTTCAATATAGATATGAAAAGATATGGAGTTTAATGAAATTTGATCAATTTGATGTTTATTTCTATCAAAAAGGTTATCCTACGGCTGTAAATGTCGCTAGATATGCAGATTCTATTATTGATATTTTTCAAAGTAAATTAAACTATCGTTTAAATACTAAGTTGCAATTTTTAGTGTTTAATTCTTTGTCTGACCTGAAAAGTAGTAATATTGGAATAGATGATGAGCTATTGTATAATACAGCAGGACAAACTATAATTCAAAGGAATAAAATTTTTTTATATTTTAATGGCAGTTATACAGATCTTTTCAAGCAAGTAAGAGAGGGCGTAGCCAAGGTTATGTTAGTCAGATTATTATATGGCGAGTCTTTTGGAGCTAATTTTAAAAATCAAACTTTAGATGCCATTCCCGCCTGGTATATAGATGGATTAGTATCATATTTAGCTGAGCCTTGGAGTACAGAAATGGATGATTATTTAAGAGTTAATATTTTAGATAAAAAATTTAAAAGATTTAATCAATTAGAGGGAGAACAAGCAAAAATTGCAGGGCATAGTATTTGGCGTTATATGATTGATATTTATGGAGAGAATGTGATTTCTAACCTTATTTATATGACTCGCATAAGCCGCAGTGTGAGTGATGGCATAATGTATATCCTTGGTATTAATTATAAAGATTTCATCGATACTTGGTATAATTATTATTCTAAAATGTATAATGATGAAATAAAGCAGTGGAATGATTGGCAGAATATTGAAAATCTGAAAATTGCTAAAAATGATTTTCCTTATAAAATTTCCATAAATAATGATGGACAATATGCTGCCATTGTATGCGATAGAATGAGTCAAAAACGCGTCTATCTGGTATCGCTGTCTAATCCAAAAGAAAAGAAATTAATCCTTAAACTAGGACCTAAGGTAGAAGAGACTTTTGATGATTCGTATCCATTAGTAGCTTTTCATCCAAATGCACCTTTGCTTACGTGCTATTACGAAAACAAAGGGCAACGTATGCTGATGCTTTATAATATTGAGGAGGATTCTAAAGAATTTATAAAAATAGAATCTGTAGATAAGGTTACTTCTATTGCTTATTCTCCTGATGGTCTAAATCTGGTAATGTCTGCTATTAACGAAGGACAGAGCGATATCTATTTATTTTCTTTTGCTGGCAAAAATGCTACTAATATTACAAAAGATTATTTTGATGATTATGCTCCAGTTTATATAAATAGAAATCAAATTGCTTTTTTATCTAATAGACATAGTGATACATTAGAATTAATTCGTAAAACCTACAAATATGATTACTTTTCTTGGCGTAGTGAACCAGGTAAATATGATATTTTTATTTATGATAATCGCAAACCAAATATATTAATTCGTGCAACGAATACACCTAATGTAAATGAAAACCAGATAATTCCTTATACTAAAAATGAATTTTTGTTTTTGAGTGATAGCAATGGAGTAAATAATTTTTTTATCGCTAACATAGATAGTTCTTTGCTTTTAGTAGATACTGTAATGCAATATAAATATTTTGCAAATTATAAACCAATATCCAATTTTAGAAATTCAATTTTAACAGCTTCTATAAGTGATAATAAAGCATTGATAATAACTCGAGAAAAAAATAATAAAAATAAATTATCATTAATTCCTATGGATTTTAATCCTATAGATACTATGCCACTTAGTAATTATAAAAAACAACAATTAAAGAAGGCATCAGAACTAGCTAAAGCTAAGAAAATAAAAGATGAAAAACTTTTGGAAATGAATAAGCAGAATTATCAAATCATAGGCGAAGATAATGATTCATTGATAGATATTTATAATTACAAACTAGAGCCAGATACACTGCCAATAAAATCAAACAAAGAGAAGAATGCCAATAGACGTAAGGCGGTAGGATTAACACAGAATACAATGTCTTCGTCAAATTTTTCTTTACCTAAGATAGAAACTTATGAAACTGGCTATTTTTTAGATCAGGTAACTACACAATTTGATTTTTCTTATTTAAATGCTGCTTATCAAACTTATACTGGTTATGGACCAATATTTATACAACCAGGTATGAATGCTTTATTTATGCTTAATTTAATAGATCTATTAGAAGATCATAGAATAATTTTGGGTGCTCATTTGTCTGGTTCATTAGATGAGAATGAATATATCATCAGCTATGAGGATTTATCTCGTCGATTAGATAGACAGGCGGTTTTTCACCGATATAGTTATTATTTAAATGATGAAAATTATTTGAATAAAAATATAATAACAGATTTACACTATAGAATAAAATATCCTTTTAATCAGGTAGCAGCTATTAGATTAGATGTGTTTGCCAAGTATGATAATATTGTGTATAAATCAGTAGATGATATAGGTTTGCTAAAACCTAATGATCATGCACTATGGGGTGGTGGAGTATTGGATTTCACCTTTGATAATACTCGAAATCCAATGATTAATATTTATTATGGCACTAGAGCAAAAATATTTTTTGAATATTATCAAGGGCTTATAAATACTAAATTAAACATGTTTAATGTGGGATTTGATTATAGAAATTATACTAAGATATATAGAACTTTAATATGGGCTAATAGAATTGCTGGTGCTACTTCTTTCGGTTCTACAAAATTGATATATATTTTGGGTGGTGTAGATAATTGGCTTTTTCCCAAATATATGTATCAGCCAGTATTAGATCCTACTATGAATTTTTCATTTCAGACCTTAGCTACTAATCTTAGAGGCATGCCACAAAACATTCGCAATGGTAATTCTTTTTTAGTGATAAATTCAGAAATCAGATTTCCGATTTTCAAATTTTTATTTAATAGACCGATAAAATCATCTTTCCTCAATAGTTTCCAATTAAACTTTTTTGGTGATATTGGCTCAGCATGGCTAGGGCTCAATCCATATTCTGACATAAATATATATGTACCCGAATATTATTATAACAAACCAATTACAGTAATCCTTAATAATCCTCGTAATCCATTAGTTGGAGGGTTAGGTATAGGTGCCAGAGCAGAGTTATTAGGTTATTTTATGCGTTTAGATTATGCATGGGGAGTAGAAGAGAAAGGATTTCAATCTCCGAGATTAATATTTTCTATAACCAAAGATTTTTAATCATTAAGAATAACAAATTCTGTCCTTCTATTCATAGCCCTACCTTCTTCAGTTTCGTTGGTGGCTATTGGAGTATTTTCTCCAAAACCTTTATATTGTAAGCGATTAGCATCTATTCCATTATTCACTAAATAGTTATATACGGCTTTTGCTCTATTCTCGGAGAGAATGAGATTAAATTCGTCGCTACCCACATTATCTGTATGTCCTTCGATACTTATTGTCATTGTGGGATGGTCTTTCAAAAATACGATAAATTCATCAAGTACCTTTTGTGAACTTTGTAGAATATCTGCTGAATTAAAACCAAAATAAATATTATGTAAACGATAATGCATACCTACTTCTATAGGTTGTACTTCCATTTCTAGTTCTATCACTGGGGCTTCTACAGAATCTTTAGCTGATATATAGGTGCTTTGATATACTATATCTTCACCTTTTATTGTGAGCAAATAATCTTCGTTTTTTAAAAGGCTTGCCACATAATCTCCATCTTCATCTACTGGGATATAAGTTACACGTTTGCTTTCCATGCTTTTAATTTGTACAGTTGCTTTGATTGGTTTAGTAGAGTCCTCTGATTTTAGATTTCCTTTTACTAATAAGACTTCCTCTGGTTTAGCTTCATTATATAATGAAAAATAATAAAAATCCATGCCACCCATAGATTCATTTTTTATATTATTGCTTGAGAAATAGCCATATTTACCATCTATACTTACAATGAAGCCTACTTCATCATTTTCAGTATTAATGGGATAACCAATATTTTTAACTTCAGATTTTTCATTATTATCTAATTTAACATAGTAAATATCGTATCCACCTATACCAGGACGACCATTAGAACTGAAATATAATGTACGTGTATCAGTATGAATAAAAGGTGATTTTTCATCACCTGCAGTGTTTATAGGTTTCCCGACATTAATAGGCTCTGACCATTCTCCATTTTCATCTTTGAAACTTTTATAAATATCATAACCACCTACACCACCAGGTCTATTACTAACAAAATATAATTCTTTGCCATCAGCAGTGACAGATGGCATACTTTCCCAGGTATCTGGTCTATTAACTCGCTCTAATGGCACAATATCTGTCCAATATCCTTTAATATTTTTAGTAGAGTAAAGATCACAATTGTAATATTGTCGTGGGCTAGTAACCATTTTGCAAACAGTATAAATTAATTCTTTATTATTACCAGTTATTGTTGCTCCACCTTCATTCTCATTGCGATTGAATGGATATGG
Organism: Bacteroidales bacterium; assembly: GCA_033809015.1. Classification (GTDB taxonomy): domain Bacteria; phylum Bacteroidota; class Bacteroidia; order Bacteroidales; family DTU049; genus DTU049. The sequence goes on along the minus strand of JAPXMM010000021.1, from coordinate 18,760 downwards.
CATTTCTTTGCCATTGTCAAATACATTATCTGCTATGCGATAACTATAATAAAATTTTTCTTGAAAAGCTGGTTCAGATTTATAACCAGATATTTTATAGTCTTTGGTTTTTCTAGTATAATATGCTATTTCATTATCTGGACTTAATGAAACTAAATAATCATCTAATTGACTACTAATACCTTTTACTAATTTAGGATTAAATGGTACTGGATTATTTATTAGTTTACAAATCTCTTCGCTCCATTTCATCAGCATCTTGGCTTCTGTAAATAAAGTATCAAAATCCCCTTGATAGGTTAAAAATTTTTTAAAATAATTAATAGCATCACATTTTTGATTTGTAGTATACGCCAATTTACCTAAATGGAAATATGCTTCTGGTATTTCATCTGGACAAGCATCTATTACTTTCTTTAAATATTGCTCTGCTAGAGTGAAATTATTATCTGGTTTATAAATATACGTTAATGCTAAATAATAATCAACAATAGGATATTCCTCTTTATCATTAAGAGATCGCAATATATCTGTCGCTTCACTGAAATATAATTTTTGAGATTCTACAAATTTGCTATTAATTCCTTGATTGATCTTGTTAATAGCTATTTCTAATTGGTCTTGTTGTTTACTTTTAGTAATGCTTAAACAATTATTTTCTTGGCAATATATGTGAATACTCAAAAATAAACAAGTAAATAAAATAAACAATCGTTTCATTTTTTCACAACTTTCATTATACTAAACTACAATGCAAATATAATATAAAAAATCTTATGTAATCATGTTTTATTATGATTATAACCTCCCATCTAATTAGCTTTATTGAAATAAGCGTTTAGATAATAAATTTTGTAAAAAAATTTTTGTAATAAAAGAATACTCCAATATTTATTTTATGCTCGAATTAAATCCGCATTAGGAAATTATTTGTTATAAAACAAGCAAGCCGCATAGGACAAAAGGGTGATTGCGTAGTTTTATCAAATAATTTCCCCAGTGTTGATTTTTATAAATGTTTCAAATAATCTATGATATAATAATTTAAATAAAATACTATTAATACTTTTATAATTATGAATTATAAAAAATATTATGAAAAATTAATTTTTTTAAAATATTTCTATTAAATATACATAATAATTGATTTTAAATATATAAATATTAGTAATTAAATATCATAGATTATTTGAAACAAAAAATATTTAAATGTCTAAATCACTTAATAGCAAGTAGATTAAAAATATTTTTAAATTATCATATATACCCTTTTATTCCAATTTTAATTTACAAATGTAATTTTTCAAAAAAGTATCTTTTTTTACCAGAAATTATTTAAACAAATCTAGTTACACAATTATAAAAATCTATCTTTGCTATATATTTACAGTAATAATTTGTTATTACTTAAACGCCTAATTAAATAATCATTTAATGATTTGTATTAACTGCTTCCATTGACTATTAGAATTATTAATATTCAATATATAGACTCCTTCATTAATGTTTCCAGGTAAATTAATTATTAAATTATCATTACTGATATTGATATCTTCAGATAATAGTAATTTCCCAGAAAGTTCTATTAGAGTCAAATGATAATCTCCTATTGGCAAGCCTGATAAATAAATAGTTCCATTAGTAGGATTGGGATAAATTATCGGATTAGCAATGATATTGTCTGCTATTGATGAGCAATCATCTATAGTTATATTTACAGTATCTATATTAAAACAGCCATATTGATTGTAGCCATAAACGATGTATTGATATGTACCAAAGTCTGGAACTTTTGTAGAATCTATGATAATAAAAGCTGATGTGTCATTAATCGGTTGCCATACATAATATAGGGCATTACCATTTACATATAATATTACATGTTCATCCCAACAAATTGTCGAATCATGGAAAATGGCTTCTACAACTGGATAACCATAACTTTTTATTATGAAATTCACTGTGTCGTTATCTGGGTTAATATCTTGACTGTAATAGATAGCGGCTTTTATATTATAATTATGAGGTGTCAGTGATAGATCTAATATATTATTAGTAGAGTATATCATACTTTCATTAGCTAATAATTGCTGAGAAAGGGTAAAATTTTCATTAAAAACAAATTGATTATCTTGCCATACTGAGAGTGTCATAGGTGTACCAGCATTAATATTTAATGGGGAATAATTCGTTATTCTAATAGTTAGATTAGTATCTATTAATTGACAATCTGAAACAGGATATAGCATACTGTCTATTGTAATGTCAGCACCTATCTTGTTATATATCTGAAAATCATCTATTGCCCAACCGTCGCCAATTTCTGTATTAGAGCTAGCAAAGACAAATCTAAATCTCACTTTATTTTGTCCACTGAGAGTAAATAAATTATGACGACTCATCACCCATCCATTTGTATTGTCATTAAAGCCAATGCCATTGCTAATATTATTTAATGAATCTATATTAGAAGAGTTATACCAATTCAATGTATCTCCTTCATTGCCCAAATTTAGCCAACTATTTCCATTATCTATCGAGTATTGTAAAACACCACCACTAACTTGATCATTTACATTCAAATACTGATAAAATTCGACAACAGGATGTGTGATTTGACTTAAATCGAAGCAAGGTGATATAAGCATAGAAACTGTATTTAAATTGCCAGGGATAAATAATGCTTGATTTCCACTATGTGCAGCGTTTATCACAGTACCATTAGGAATATATGACCAGTTACTATCATTTATCCAAATGTTAGTATCAGTTTCAAAATCATCAATATAAGGATAAGAATTTACAAATAAACTATTATAAAATGATTTTTCTACATAATTGTCAGAAGTAATGCTATCATTATCGAAAATTATTTCTGCTGCTATATCATGAATGCCCAGATTACTAAAGTCAAAACTTATATTAGAAGTAAATAAAATAGTATCATTAGAATTGATATATGGGATGGTATCTGATAACCAAGTAGCACCATTGTCATCAGAAAACCTTATGGGTATATTGTGTTGAATAACAGTACCATTATTAAAAGCTGTTACAGTAATGGGTACATTATTACTGAGACCACAGTCATTATCAGGATATACTATGTCGACTAAACCTACATTTTTGCCTCTTTCTAATATTTTAATATTATCAAAAGCTACTCCTTCGAAATTATTATTAATCATATTAGAGCCAAAATTTATTCTAAAAGTTACTTGAGAATTGCCAGCAGCAAGTAACAAAGAATGTGACATAGTTATATATCCACCACTACCAAAAGTTCCATTACCAGACCACCCAGGAGTATTTAAACTATTAATATTTGTCATATTATACCAGTTAGCATCACCGAAATTGCCCACAGTATGCCATGTATTTCCCAAGTCTGTAGAATATTGCAAATTAGCTCCATCCCAGCCAGTTTCGCATTCATACCAAAGGTCTATATATATCCATGGATCAGATAAATTAGAGAAATCAAAACATGGTGATTGTACATAACTTTTTTCATTAGTATTATAATTGCCAGTTAAATTAGTAACCCAAGCATGAGTACCATCTGAAGCAGTATCTATCACACTACCATTGGGGATACCCCATTGCCAGCTATTATTTACTCCACCACTTGTCCACATGCCATCATCAGCTTCGAAGCTTTCTATGTATGGGAAATTAATTACATAAGGATAATTTGTAATTGTTATATTTTTGATATTATTAATTGGATTTTCATCTGAAGGTAAATTAACTTTAATAGATAGATTATAAGATTGTGGTATTGACATATCTATCCCTTGAGAAAAGGTATAAGAAATCGTATCACCAGCATTTATAGATGGTATAGTTTCATTTATTGACCATGTTAAACCACCATCATTTGATAAAGAAATTGGTATATTCACCTCATCATTTGAACCATTATTAGCTATTAATACACTTACAAATTCTTCATTTGTGAGCCCACAAGAGCTAATAGGAGCAGTGATAGCTATAGCATTAATATCATGCTCTAGCGTATGAAATTCATAACAACCAGGGTCTGGATGTGAACTACTACGAATGTTACCGGCAATATCATAATTAATACCGGAATATGGGATTGCAATATTATCTAATCCTACATTTGTAAAGACAAAAGAGCTGTCATTCATGAACTGTGGATCATAACTAATGCTTTGAGTATCAAACCCATAACTAGACATAGTAGATTGCCATTGACTAATATTTGCATAATTAGTAGTGCCAGCTTTACCAAGGTATTGACCTGTGGAATAATATACATTGTTATTTAAAAAAGATAAATAAGATTCTGAGAGAGCTGTTGCTGATATCTCAATAGCATAGCCACCGCCTGTATTTACAAATATATTATTCAATATTTTCAAATTATTATAATCTCCTCCAGTAGATTTGTTTATGTAGATAGCTCTGCCTCCAGTGCTACTGCCACCAAATACTTTGATAGTATTGTACACAATATCTAAGTATTTGCAATTATATGGATACAATGCTCTCACTGTAGCTGTACTACCATCCTGGACAATAAAATTATTGTCCACTAAGATTGGATTATTTATATCTCCTTCTAAATCTCTGACATAAATGAAATCACCAGAAGTGTTAGTAGCAAATATTTGATTTCTACTAAATTGTATGTTACCCTTACCATACCTGGAATATATGCCATTGAAATTGTTATTATTAGAATTTGTAACTATAATATTAGAATCAATAGTAAAATCTGATAAATAATATGTGAATATACCGCAATTATATTGATTTACAAATTTGTTATTTTTGATATTTACATATTTCTCATGGTTAATGTTATTCCCATACAAGTACATTCCATAGCTGCCGCCAATCAATAAATTATTAGAATAATTACTGATAGAATCCAAAGTGTTTATACCAGCGGATGAGTGTATTAGTGCCATATCAATAGAAGTAGATGTAGTTTGATTACCAATTAATTTTAAGTATTGATAATTATTGTGAGTGCTTGAGCTATCTATAGTGATAATATGTCCATAAGAAGAAGAATTGTTTTGCAAAGTCAAATGCTCTAAAGTCAGATAATCTAATCCTCTAATGCCAATAATATAGTTATTTGTATTATTGGTCGGATTGTATGATATTATTACGGAATCTGCATCATTTGCCTCACTAGTAATTGTAATATTATTAGTGATGTTTATACCAGGTGCATCCCATAGAATAAGCTGTTCGTTATATAAACCAGTAGCTATTTTTATATTTATTTGTCCACAAGCTCCACCCTCTAAGGCTTTAGCCATTTCAGACAAAGAGATAAAATTTGTCATACTTGCTAGTAATGATGGATTTACAGTATAATTACCAGATAATTGCACATAAATATTAAAATTAACGGTATCTCCAATATCAGATGAATCTAAAGCATTTAAATATGCCATTACTGCGTATATTCCATAATTACTAAAAGATAATGGTATATTGATAGTATCTTTTTCATTAGTAGCCAAATCTCTCTGAGGAATGCTAATGCTATCTACAATTGTATTATTAATGTCAATATAAAACCAAGTACTGTCCTGATGAATAGTATCTGCAGAATTATTTTGTATTTCTACTAAAAGACTATCATTGTAGCTAATACAGCCAAAATAATTAGTAGGAGACAAAATCTGTGAAATAGATAAATTTTGTGCAAACATGCATTCATTGATTAGCAAAAACACTATTACTAAAAGTGGTAAAATTTTATTTTTCATAATATTAAAGATATTTTTTATATAAAATTATATAATTTTAATTGCAAATATATAAGAAAAATTAAATTTAATGGAAATAAAATTATTAAATTTTAATATATTACAGTTAAATTACTTTGTAGAATATGTTTATTATAATTTTGTGAATCGGTGAAATTAATAATATAATAGTAAACACCCTGTGGAACTAATTTGCCATTATATTTGGCATCCCACCCTTTGCTAGGATCAGTAGAATAAAATAATTGATTACCCCATCTGTTAAATATTCGCATTGAATAATCATTTAGTTCGATATTTGTAGCGAAAATATGAAAAACATCATTTTGTCCATCAGCATTTGGAGTAATAACATTAGGCACATAATAAGTAAAGAAATCTTTGATCTCTAAAATAGTAATAGCAGTGTCCACACAGTTTTGATCATCAGAAACTATTAGCATAACAGTGTATGTACCTATATTTTCATAAGCATGCTCAGGAGAATGCTGATTTGAAGTATCCCCATCTCCAAAGTCCCAGAAAAAATTTGTACCTCCTGAGGAATTATTAATAAAATTTACAACAGGATTATCAATAGTTATGTTAGTTGTTACATAAGAAAAATTAGCAGAAACTGTATTGTGATCATCCACATTTATATTAACTGTTTCGAAGCAACTATTAACATCTGTCACAGTAACCTTATAAGAGCCACTCGATAGATTATTTATTAATAAATCCGATGAACCATTTGACCAATTATAGTTAAAAGGCGGATTTCCACCAGAAACTTCTAATATTATGCTCCCATTATTTTGACCACAAATTTCAGGATTATTGATATAAGATAAATCAAATCCACTATTTACGTATATAGTTATAGAGCCTACTGCGGGACATCCTATATTACTATAGCCATTAACAGAATATGTAGTTGTAGTTGTAGGTGAGACGCTAATATTATTACTACTCTGTCCGGTACTCCATTGATATGAATCAGTTCCAGTTGCTATAAGAGTTGTGCTTTGTCCTTTGCAGATAGTATCATCAGTAGTAGAAATATCTATACTTTGACTATAAAGTATAGTAATAGTATCTGCAATTGTATCTGTCTGGCAAGGAGTTTCTATAATAGCATTAATAATATATTTACCTGTATCGTTAAACACTATTTCTGGTGTTTGATTATTAGAGGTAGCATAAGGATTATTTGGGTTATTAATATTAAAAAAGTTCCAATTTAGGCTAATATAGTTATTGTCTAATAATGAGAAAATACAGTATCCATGATACATGCAGCGTCATTAAAGATAATTGAATTTAGAGGGAAAAGGTATGAGTTAGGGAAAGTAGGCAATCCTAATTGGCATTTTTTACTTGCTAAATCTTGAGCCATATCTGAGAAATTGCAAGAAGTACCTTGTAGGTTTGGATTATTAATGACAGCTAGTTTTGATTGATTTTCAAGTGCTACATATATTTTGCCATTAGATGCTAATTGTAGAGTGCCTATCTTATAGTTATAGTTATTTGAAATGGTCCCAATCAATGTTCTAGAATTTTTAAAATCAATATTAGATGATACATCAAGATTATATTGATAAATGTCTTGAGTATTTAAAGTAGTAAAATATAAAAATTGATTATTAGGAGAAAATTCTACTCCATAATAACATGTAGAGCCCCCACCGTTGGTCTATCATTAAATTTGAGAGATACATAGCCACTATTATTATCAAAATCATAAATATATATACCCCCATTACTTCCACCACACTGAGCTATAGCAATATTTTCTCCGTTAGGAGATACTTTCATGTATCCAATTTTATTTTCAAATGTTGGTCCTGCAATACTTATTACTGGGCTAGTAACTAATCCCGAAGAGTTTAGTAAATATGCATAAAAATTATTTGAATTAACAGGTATACAAATTATCCAATAATCACAACCTGTTGCATGTCTAACAGCACAAATTTTTTCAGTTGTTGCAGTACCTAAAAGGTGTACATTTTTTATTGTAATATCACCATTCCCATTATTTAATGTCATATCTACTATAGAGTATCTAATCCCATTTTGATTAGATTCATGAGCATCTACAGTAAATATATAATAAATATCAAATCTTTTTAGCGTTGGATCATATGTTCCAGGTATAGGGACTATTATTGCAGATTGAGCGGATGATGAATGTCCAAATAAATTAGAACCATTCGGCATAATATTATGCATTTTATCATAAACTGTCATTCCATCAGTATAAAACAATAAATTTCCATTTTTGTCTGAAACAGTTGCACACCCTTCATAAGTGTCTAATTGCCCATCAGTTAATGGTGTGGGAGGATTAGTATTGAAACTCAACCCAGCATTTGTCCCAAAGTACCAATTATTACCTTCATTTTGTGAAAATAAAGTATCATTTAATATAAAAACTAACAAAAAGAGTAAAATGTATTTTATATTTAACATATATCTAAAAACATATTAAAATGTACCTAAATATTTATATTTATACAAAATTATATTAAATTTTTCATACTTTATATGCAATATTTTTTTTAAGTTTGCAGAAAAAAATATGTATAAAGATTTTCAAAATTATTTACGAGAAGAATTAAACGCTATCTACGAAGCAGGTTTAGCTAAAGAAGAGCGTATCATAGTTTCACCACAAGGTGCTGTTATCAAACTAGATAATGGTAAAGAATTATTAAATTTTTGTGCTAATAACTATTTAGGATTATCTAATCACCCACGTCTGAAACAAGCTGCTACTAAAGCTTTAGAAACTCATGGCTATGGCATGTCTAGCGTTAGATTTATTTGTGGCACTACTGATTTACACAAAAAATTAGAGAAAAAAATTACTGAATTTTTTGGTACTGAAGATACCATTTTATATGCAGCTTGCTTTGATGCTAATGGTGGATTATTTGAGCCATTATTAAAAGAAGAAGATGCTATCATCAGCGACGCACTTAATCATGCATCTATCATTGATGGAGTTAGATTATGCAAAGCTAAACGTTTTATTTATTCTAATGGCAATATGAATGAGCTAGAAGAACAATTGAAAAAAACACAAAACTTGCGTTTTAGAGTAATAGCTACCGATGGAGTATTTAGTATGGATGGCAATGTAGCTCCAATAAATAAAATCGTAGAATTAGCTAATAAATACAATGCAATGGTCATGGTAGATGAAAGCCATTCTGCAGGTGTAGTAGGCGAAACAGGTAGAGGAGTTACTGAGCTTTATAATTGTAGAAGTCAAGTAGAAATGCTTACCGGTACCTTAGGAAAAGCTTTTGGTGGTGCTATTGGCGGCTTTACTACTGGCAAAAAAGAAATCATAGAAATGCTACGCCAACGTAGTCGTCCTTATTTATTTAGTAATTCGTTACCTCCAATGGTAGTAGCTGCTGGTATTGAAATGTTTAATATGATGAGTGAAACTAATGCTCTACAAGATAAATTGCATAATAATGTGAAATATTTTATGGATCAAATTCAAAAAGTCGGCTTTGATGTTAAACCTACTCAAAGTGCTATAGTAGCTGTAATGCTTTATGATGCTAAAGTAGCTTCTGAAATGGCTAAAAAATTAAGTGACGAAGGTATCTATGTTACTGGTTTCTCTTATCCAGTAGTTCCTAAGGGACAAGCTCGCATTAGAGTACAACTATCAGCTGCTCACGAATTTGAACATATCGATAAATGTGTCAAAGCTTTTGAAAAAGTGGGTAAAGAAATGGGAGTTTTAAAAAAATAAAAAGTATTAATATTTAATTTTTATCTATAGGGACAATATTTTTATTGTCCCTTTTTTTAAATTTTATTTTATTATACGAATTTAATTTTATTAATTTTGCAAAATATATTTTAATAATAAAAAAGTGATAGAAAATAAAGTGGCTTTAGTTACAGGTGCCTCATCTGGAATAGGCAGAGCATTGTGTTTGCAATTAGCACAAAAAGGATACTATGTAGCTGGAATGGCTAGGAATATTGATAAATTAAATGAATTAGATAATGAAATCAAAAAATTAAATTACGAATTTTTACCTGTGCAAGGAGATGTGAGGTTAGAAAGCGATTGCAAAAAGTTTATTGATTTTACTATAGCAAAATGGGGACGGATAGATATTTTAATAAATAATGCTGGTATATCTATGAGAGCACTTTTCGATGAGGTGCGTTTAGATGTTTTACATGAACTAATGAATACAAATTTCTGGGGAACTGTTTATTGTACTTATTATGCATTACCACATTTATTAGAAAATAAAGGAAGTTTAGTGGGAGTATCATCTATAGCAGGCTATCAAGCTTTGCCTGCTCGTACAGGTTATTCAGCTTCTAAATTTGCTATTCAAGGGGTTCTCAATACTATTAGAATAGAAAATCTATATACTGGGCTGCATGTGATGATAGCTTGTCCTGGTTTTACTTCATCAAATATTAGAAATACTGCTCTGACAGCTGATGGTTCACAGCAAAAAGATACTCCATTAGAGGAAGGTAAACTTATGAGTGCAGAAAAAGTGGCTAGTAGGATCATTAAAGGAATAGAAAAACGTAAAAGACAGGTTATCATGACTACTGAGGGAAAATTAACTGTGTTTTTAGGTAAATTTTTCCCCGCTTTAGTTGATAAACTTGTTTTCAAAGATATGCTAAAAGAAAAAAATTCACCATTAATAAAAAAATATCCATATGGAAAAAATTAAAAAATTGGAAGTTATACCTTTAGAAGGTTCTAATTTATTTAAATTTGGAGACTCACAAGATGCAGTTTTAGAAATTTTAGGTGAGCCAGATGACATCGAAAAATACGAAGAAGATGATGATGAGCCAGCTACTAGCATTTGGTTTTATGAAGATAATATCTCTTTATTTTTTGATGAGATAGATGATGATTATTATGCACTTAAAGGCATAGAAAGTTCTTTCCCTGATACTTATTTTAAAGGCAATAAGGTAATAGGATTATCTTATAATGACTTAAAAAAATTTTTAAATAATGCTGGGTATAGTAAATTTGACGAAGAAGTAGAAGAATGGGGCGAAAAACGTGTATCAATAGAAGATGATATGGTAGATTTTTATTTGGAAGATGACAAGGTTGTAAGTATAGCTTGGTCTAGTGAATATTAATTAATACCTGCTCATTTTTTATAATTATTAATCTTTGATCTTAATTTTGTGAATCCAATTGTAGAGGTAGAAAATTTAACTAAAATATATAGATTAGGTATTTTGCATGGCTCTTATCTGACTTTTAGAGATGCCATTACTCATTTATTTTATGTTAATCATCAAAAGAGAAAAAAACATTACATTAAAGCTCTCGACAATGTAAACTTGACTATAGAAAAAGGTCAAAAGATTGGAGTTATTGGCAAAAATGGTGCAGGTAAAAGCACATTTCTCAAAATTCTATCTCGTATTACCTATCCTACATCAGGCTCCGTTATATTGAGAGGAAGAGTGGCTAGCTTATTAGAAGTGGGTACTGGCTTTCATGGAGAGCTAACTGGTAGAGAAAATGTTTATCTCAATGGAGCTATCTTAGGCATGAAACGTCAAGAAATTAATAAAAAATTTGATGATATTGTTGCTTTTTCAGGTGTAGAAAAATTTATTGATACTCCAGTGAAACACTACTCTTCAGGAATGCAAATGAGATTGGCTTTTGCAGTATCAGCTTTTCTAGATGCAGATATTATGCTCGTTGATGAAGTATTAGCTGTAGGTGATACTGAATTTCAAAAGAAATGTCTTGGCAAAATGGATGAGGTTTCTAATACTGAAGGTAGAACAATCATCTTTGTTAGCCATAACCTCAATGCTATTTCTAATCTATGCGAAAAATCTGCTCTTTTTGTCAATGGACATATAGATACTTTTGATGATACTGACAAAGTAATTGACAAATATATAAATGAGATAGCTAAGCATGATACTTCTAAATATTGGAATAATATTAATAATGAAGCCCTTAAGCCAATTTCATTTAGAATTTTAGATAATGAGAATAATGAAAAATTCACTTTTACTAATAATGAAGATGTTTATTTTGAAATTATCTATGAGAAATTAACTGATGATGACATTTATCCTAATATTCACCTTTTAACCTCTAATAATCAGTATGTATTGACTAGTATCATTGATAGTGATAGAGTACCTAAAGGCAAAGGTATCTTTAAAATTTATGCTAAATTAGAAAAAAATCTACTCAATCAGGGCTTGTATTATACAGGTATTGCTTTTACTAATTTAGACAAAAAGAAAGTAGAATTTTTCGAAAATTATTGTGTTAATTTTGAAATAGAAGATTTACCTGAAAGCCGTAATTATCCTTACCTTTATCCTCTTGCTGGCATTATTAGACGAGAACTCATTTGGATAGTATAATTTTTTTTGTAATAGAGACCAAATAATTTAATAATTTCGAAAAAATTAATTATAAAAAAATCATAGAAATGAGTAGAATATTAATAGTAGATGATGAGAAGTCTGTGAGAGAGACTTTGAGAGAAATGTTAGAATATGAAGGGTACGAAGTTATGGAGGCTGATAGTGGATCGCAAGCTTTAGATTTATTTTCTCAAAACTCATTTGATGTAGTTTTATGTGATATTAAAATGCCTGGAATGGATGGTATGGAGCTTTTAGATAAAATTCTACAAAGCTATGATATACCTGTAATAATGATATCTGGCCATGGAACTATCGATACAGCAGTAGATGCTATTAAAAAAGGTGCTTTTGATTTTATAATAAAACCATTCGATTTAAATAGATTGCTAATATCTATACGTAATGCATTGGATAGATCAAATTTGATGGAAGAAACTAAAAGACTTAAAAGCAAATTATCAAAAAAATATGCTTTGATAGGTGAATCTAATGTAATGAAAAAACTAAAAACAAATATAGAGAAAATCGCTCCCACAGATGCTAGAGTTTTAATAGTTGGTGAAAATGGTACTGGCAAAGAAAATATTGCCCATTGGTTACATGAGTTGAGTCCTCGTTCCAAAGGTCCATTTATTGAGGTGAATTGTGCTGCTATACCTTCTGAATTGATAGAAAGTGAACTTTTTGGTCATGAAAAAGGTGCCTTTACCTCTGCTATAAAATCTAAAAAAGGTAGTTTCGAATTAGCTAATAATGGCACTTTGTTTTTAGATGAAATCGGAGATATGAGCTTGGCAGCTCAGGCAAAAGTTTTAAGAACTTTAGAAGAAAATAAAATTACACATGTAGGTGGCGAAAAAGAAATACCTGTTAATGTAAGAGTAATAGCGGCTACTAATAAAAATTTAGTTGAGGAAATTCAAAATAAAAGATTTCGTGAAGATTTATTTCATAGACTAGCTGTTATCATTATAGAAGTTCCTCCGCTCAGAGAACGAAAAGAAGATATACCTCTTTTAGTAGATTATTTTTTGCAAGAGTTCAGTGAAGCTATGAAAAAACCTCCATTAACTTTCGAACCAGACGCCATAGAATATCTAAAAAAACTTCCTTGGCGAGGTAATGTCAGAGAGCTGAGAAATATTATTGAAAGACTAATGATCCTGTGTGATGAAAAAGTTAGTCTGGAAGATGTCAAAACATTTGCTAATCCTTATTATTAAAATCTCTATAGGCAATTTACATCTTTTAACCAGCTATTATCATGGTTCTCAATAGATCTAAATCTTTTATTTGAATACCATTTTTAGTATATTTTATAATGTTGTCTCTTTTAAAAGATGATAATATCCTCACACAATTTTCATTAGACATACCAGAGAATTCAGCAATGTCTTTTCTAGTGATTAAATTTGGTATGACATCACTTTCAAAAACAGTTTGGCTAAGATATAATAGTGTATGAGCTACTCTACCTATAGTTTGCTTTAGTCCTCTAATGGCTAATTTTTCAAATACTATATTATAATTTTCGCACAGCCATTTAGTCACTTCTCTATGAAAATCTTTATTTTGTTCCATTATGATAAAAAAATCATTTTTCTCAATTAAATAAATTTTACAAGGAGTTAATGTAACTGTGGTGAAATAAAATGATTTACCATATAAAGATGAGAGAGCGATAAATTCGAATGCTTTATTAACCATAAAACTCAAAGTATGTCCTTTGCTATCTTCTACAAAAGACTTGCAATATCCTTCTGCTAATAAAATAAAATACGATGAGAACGCACTTTGCTTGCATACAGTTTCTCCTTTTCTGAAATTTAAACATGTGTGTAGTAAACTATCTATTTGATCTACTGTTAGATTAAATGCTGAAAGCCAATTTATTAAATCTTGTGAATATTTGTCTGTAACCTTTGCATTATAAATAGGTGTGTATTCTTTATATGTAATAGTTTCTATCTTTGCAATTGTGCTTAAATAGTCGGATAATCTAGAAATTAATAATTTGATAAAATCTTTTTCAGCTTTTGAAAATTCTATTTCCCTATTATCTAAATTTTGATAATATAATACCATTTCACCTCTTTCTGCATTATCAACTATTATCGGCATAGATATCATTTTAGACTTGTCGATATTAGCTATTTCTTCTCCCAAATTAATATTATCATAATTAATATAAATTTTTAGCAATTCTGAATTAGAAAAGTAATTAGATATATTATTTATAATAAAATTGAAGATATCTTGTATATCATTAGTTTTATTTAGTTTCTCATCTAAGCTAAATAAAAAAGTAAGATACTTATTGTCTAGAGAACTATTAAGCCAAGATTGATTTTTCATAATAATTTTTATGCAAAATTATGAAAAATAAATTGATAAAAATCATAAATGAATTAGTTACTAAAAAGATAGCCGTGCTTCGCACGGCTATCTTTTTATATTACAATAAATTTGTAAAAATTATTTTTTTACAATTTTCTTTGCATTAGTACCGGTGCTATTAGATACATTTACTATATACATACCAGCAGGTAAATTAGATAAATCGATAGTACAATGATCTTTACCATCCACTACACCAGAATATACTTCAGATCCCATGATGTTGATGATTTTAATAGTATTAATGCCTTTATTAATTAAATTGATATTTAATTGATCATATACAGGATTAGGATATATAGAGAAATTAGCAGTATTTGTATAGCTAGCAATGCCTTGAGGTCCTATAATAACATCATTTAATAAATAGTAATCTATTCTATCATCAGAAGTATATGCACCACCTAAGAAACCTACAGATAGAGGAACTTTTACATTACCATTACCTAAATCGAAACATTGATCAGCTAAAAAGTGCCAAGTAGCTTGCCCCTCAATATCAGTGCCTTCAGTTACATTAATAGTTTCTGAATACGTATTGGTGTTAGCATCATAGACTTTTACAAATAAATTAGGTATCATATTATTATATTCATTATCAGTTTCAGTTACATAAGAAGTATCACTATCTTCCCAAGCAAATACAATATATCTACCATCTGGAGTACGACTCATTTGAGGACGAGCTTCGATAGTATAATCACCACCAGCATCACTATAGAAGACATAATCATCACACCATACTGTATCTATCAATGTAGCATCCCAGCCAGTAGATGTCTGGTAAATGTCAAATAAAACACCTTTCATATAAAATCTATTAACTAGATATCTTAAAGAATCTGGAGAATTACTCCATGCTTTGTGAACGTAGCAAGCAAAATGTAAATTTCCATTTTTATCTATAGCAGCTTCTGCAGGACTCTCGAAAAATGGACGATTTACTCCTGATAATGCAAAGTTTGCTACAAAATCTGATATAGTAGGTATCGTATTCCAGTTAAAAGGAATTTTAGTCCATGTATTGCCACCATCATTAGTTTGATATATAAATGGTTGATAAGATAATGGATCATCTGCATCTGGATTACGACCAGAAAATACTAAATAACCATTTGTACCATTATCATCCATTGCTAAAGCAGGGTAAGTCATTCCATCAGGTAGTCCACCAGTAGTAGCAAAGTCTGGTTCTACTGATACTCTATTCCATATAACTGAATCACCAGTAGCATCCCATTGGCCTATGTTTACTATATAAAGGATCTTAGTGTAATTAGTCCCATTATCTTCATTTGCATCGCCTAAGACAAAAAATTTATCTCCATGTGATTGTAAAAATAATCTATTAAATAGAGTAAGTCTATCACTAGCTACATTTGGATAAAGTGTAGATTCGAAAGGAAGAATTTGATTGTTTATGCCAGTACCATCGAGAAATTCAGAACCATAGAAATCTCCTCCCCAACTACCTCCTATGAGCATTGGTCCTGTAACTACGATAGCAGCATTCTCATAATTTGTGTTACCAGAAGGATTATAAATAACTCCACTCGGATATCTGCCTAAATAATTAGTCGTTGAAATAGGTAAACTCCAAGGGATCAATGTAGTGCTATCAAATGATGAACCACCGTTAGTAGATAATGAAGTCCTGACCACACCGCTTCCTCCTGTATAGGTAGGATCTTGTCTATAAGTAAATGTGATAGCATTTAGATCTTGATTTGCGCTTAAACAAGTCTGTTGTTCTAATAGTACTGAAAAGATATTTACAGAATGTCCCATATGAGACAAACTAATAGCTCTTTTATTTTTTTGTGATATACTGTTTAGTAATGGAGCTACTTCATTTTTATATGAAGTAAAAGAAATTTGTTTATCAGTACTTAATGAGATCTTGTTTACATTAAATGCATCTAATTTATTAGGTGCCACATTAGCACTCTTATTCTGAGCCATTAATAAGCTCACACTTACCATTAATACTAATGTTAAAATTGATTTAAATCTTCTCATAATTTTTATATTTTGGGGTTGTAATTGCAAAATTAAAACAAAAATTTTAATTATGCAAATTTATTAAAATATTTTTACTAATGGTTATATTTTATACATTAACTAAGTATTTTATGTCATATGATTTTTTAAAATGAAATAATAATTATAATTTATTATTAATTATTTCTAATAGCTACAAAATTTTTATCTATTCTTTTCACAGTTAATTTAGGTAATAAAATAGAAATAATTACTAGTAATAAAATTATAAAAAAGTAATCAATGAACTTAAAAGCTATCGGATAAGCTAGATAGCCAACCATTTCCCCCCCCTGCATAGGAACTATGCCAAATTGTAATTGTAAAAATGCAATAATACTCCCTAATAATAGCCCTATTAATCCACCACCTAAAACTATGATGGCTCCCTCCCTCAAAAAAAGCTTTTTTAACTGCGAAATATCCATCCCTAAGGCATATAATGTCTGCACTCTTTTTTGCTTATCTATTAGAAGTAATCCTAATGAACTAATTACATTCAATGAAGCTATCATAACTATAAATGCTAAAAGTATAAACACTATCAACCTCTCATTTCGTAATATTTTATATAAAAGTTCATCTTGCTGTTGCCTGTCTTTTACTACAAAACCTTCTGGCAATATTTTTATAAGTTCTCTTTTTACTTTATTGAGGTTGGCACCATTTGCTATATTGATTTCTAAATTACTGTAATTATTCCCCATGCCCAATAAATTTTGCACTTCAGATATAGGTGCATAGACATAGACATTATCATAATCTTGATTTACAGCGAATATACCTGACACCACACAAGCAGATTCAGTAAAGAGTGCAGTAGCAGATACCTGAGACGAGTTTTCTTTTATAGAGTATAAAAATAAGTATCTAGAATAATCATTAATATTTACATTCAAATTATGAGCTACACCACTGCCTATAATAACAGCAGGAATGGAATCACGGATGGTTATTCGTGGCTCACCATAAATTATATAAGGAGCGATATTTTTAATATTATAACCATCTGTAGATATGCCTTTCACTTTAACTACTATCTGCTCATCATGATATCTAGCAAGAGCAGTTGCCTCTATTGTAGGCTCAATAAAAGATATACCGGGAATTTGTATTATTTTATCTAAATTTATTAAATTTTTATCAAATGGCTTACGATCAGCTTTAGTTATGCTTAAATCAGGATAAATCACCTCTGTCATAGATAATATTACATCTTCGAAACCATTAAATACACTGATAACAATTATTAGTGCAGCCACAGCTATCATAATACCCAAAAAAGTAACATAAGTTAAAATATTTATTAAGCTATATGATTTTTTAGACTTCCAAAATCTATAAGCTATCCAATAAGAGAGAAAAGTGGACCTCATTTCTTATGTAATATATTGTCAATTTTTTCGATATAATCTAAAGAATCATCAATAAAAAATTGTAAATCGGGCATCCAACGTAATTGATGTCTAATTTTTTGAACCATCAAATTTTTAATTTGTGATTTTAAAATTTGTAACTCTTGTAAAACAGAATTTTTATCAGATACACCATAGATAGAAACATATACTTTTGCTAACTTCAGATCAGTTGTTACTCTAACCACTGTAACTGTAATCATAGCATCATGAAACCAATCTTTTGCTTCATTGACAAAAATTTCAGATAATGCTCTTTTAACAACACTGGCTACTCGCTGCTGCTTAATAGACTCCATATTATTCCTTATGTTTTATAAATATCTAACAAAATTACAAAAAATTATATATGATAGTAAGAAAAAATAATATTGATTTTAAGAATAGTTGGTTTTAAGAAAACATTAATTTTTATTATTGATAAATGTGGATATTAGAGTTTTGATAAGGTGGGATAGAACATGTTTGAAACATGTTCTATCTCTATAAATAAAAAATTATTGTTATAATGAATCAAGTTTTATATTTAAAATAATTTTTATATTTGCAAAAAGTATATAATTATGAATAACCTTTTAGAAAATCCAACAGAATTATTCACCCTTACTAAGGAAGGTACACGTGAGTTCTACGACAATCTCTATAATGAAATGATAGAAGAAGGTAAAGATGTAGTCGATTACCAAGAGATCAAAGCCATGTCTACAGGTGTATTATGCCCAGATTGCAATAGTAGTC
>JAPXMM010000020.1:0-25883 GCA_033809015.1 Bacteroidales bacterium | reverse complement strand
TGGGATGTTTCTTCTTTTTAGCTCGTTGATATTCTTCTTTGTTTTTATATTTCCTGCCTTTCTCTGAATAGTTCATTAGCAGCTCATCAGCTTCCACAATACCAGAGAAACTTATTCCACCTTCTAATGATCTAATAGCAGCTAATATTTTGTGTCGCCATTCAAAGCTTGTTTTCAGACAAATGCCAACTTCATCAGCACATGCTCGCAGACTTTTACCTTCTAGCATACATCTCATATAGTCGAGCATTAGTGGATATTTTCTCATTCGATAAACAAAGGTGCGAGCTGTTTCACGAAATTGATAACCGCAGGTTTTACACTTGTAAACTTGTCTACCATTTCTTTTACCAGCTTTGATGACATTTTCACTTCTGCAGTCGGGACAGATGGCTGCAGTAGATTGGATTTTTACTTTTTGGTAATCTACTGCATTAGCATTGTTATTTACTAAATATTGATATAGCTGATCTAAAAAATCTCGCTTATGATCCTTGGGCAAAGCCAAGTATTTATCAATGTTTTCTAATAATTCCTTCATAATTATAAAATTTGAGCAAAATTAATAAATATTATTGAAATAATAAATGTTTTAAAGTATAACATAAAATGTTATTAGAATCTTTCCCCTTCATTTGAATCCTCTGATTATTCTTTATTCTCCATTTTATCTCATTAATTTTAATTTTTTGATAGGTTATTGATTATGAAATTTCTTTGACTTTTATTGTTAATAATCAATAAAAATCCACAATAATACTGTTTTATGAAATGATTTACAATAAAACAATCTTGAAATAGTTTAAATATTGTTCTTCAACTACCCAACTTGCTAGACTATCAACATTATTATACTCTATAGTAATATAGTTAATTATTATTAATTCTTTATAATAAATTGCAAATAAAAAAAGGCTTAATTAAATTTTAAAAGATTTATTTTGTTAAGTTTTGTAATCTAATTACTTTCGCATAAATCTAATTTATAATTAAAAAAACTTTAAAATATGAAAAAATGTTTTTTATTATTTTTTTTAATGTTATTATTTTTCACTGCAAAAAGTCAAAATTCAGATTTGTGGAGTTTCGGTTCAGATTTAAAAAGAACCTTTAATTTAGGAGGAGAATTGGGTTTGACGCTTGGCACAAATACTAGTATTATGGTGTCGGCTAGAGGATCATATAATTTTAATAATTTTATAGCTTTAGGTATAAATCCATTTTATTGGTTTATACAGTCTAATTATTACTATCCAGCTACCAAGCTACATATGACAGGGATGAGGGCGTTTTTAGATTTTTCAATTTTTAAAATCTTATATTTACATTGTGAATTTGAGGAGCTGATATATAATGCGCCAGCATTAGATTATCCATATAATAAAATGTGGTATACTTCTGAAAATTTACTTGTAGGTCCTGGTATTAGGCAACTAATATCATCTAATTTTTATTCTTATTTAGAAGTGTTGTGGAATCTTAATGAAAATATGAATTCTATCTATTCTAGTCCTATTATTAGAGCTGGAGTTATTTATGTGTTTCCACAAACGTTAAAGAAGCAAAAGTCAGATTTGGAGGAGTAAAAAAGCATTATCTTTTAACCATTTTTGAGCCTTTTTATATTCAGGATATATGCTTTCTACTTGTTGCCAAAATTTGCTAGAATGATTATCAATCTTGAGATGTACTAATTCGTGAATGACTACATAATCTAAAACTTCTATAGGAGCCATTATTAGTCGCCAATTAATATTTATATTACCATTATATGAGCAAGATCCCCAGCGTGTTTTAGCATTGCTAATTTTTATTTTTGAAAATTGAAAATTGTAATTACTAGCATAATATTCAGCTCTAGATTTGATTATTGAAGCAGCCTCATCTTTATACCAGTTGGCGAAAATCTCTTTAGCATTCGCTATGCAATATTTTGATAAATTAAAACTGTTTTTTAGAGTAAGTAAATTGTCATAATCATCTACAATTTTTAAGGGATAATATTTACCTAAATAGAGGAATTCTTCACCTTCAGTGAAAATTAATATTTTTTTATTTCTTTCAATGATTTCTGATTGTTTAGAGTCTATCCAGTGTTGATGTTTTAAAACAATATCGTTGATTTCTTTTTTGCTTAGTCTGAGAGGAGCTCTTACTATTAGTTTACCATCATTTTTTATTTGAATTGAGACAGTTTTTCTTTTAGAACGAACGATTTCATCAATTTTGATATTTTTCACACAAATTTTTTTACAAAATTAAAAATAATAAATAAAAAATGGCAACCAAAAGGCTGCCACTTTTATAGTTATTATGAAAACAAGAAACTATTTAGAATTATCTTCTTCATTATTATTTAGTTGTTCTTTAATGTCATCAAAGATACCTAAATCTGCTAAAGTAGTATGAGTTGATGAACTTTCTGATTGTGCAGATTTGTTTTTTTTAGTTTTATTGGGTCTAGGAGTTTCCCATGTTCTAGTATGCGAAACTGTAATTTTTTTAGCATCTTTATTGAAATCAACTATCATAAAATCTAGAGTTTCATCAACTTTGGCTTTAGATTTATCTTCTTTAATTAATTGACTAGCTGGTGCATATGCTTCCATACCATATGGCAATTCTACTACTGCACCTTTGTCTTTACGTAATTCAATTATTCTACCTTGATGCACAGAATCTGGAGTAAAAATAGATTCATAAATCTCCCATGGATTTTCATCAATTTGTTTATGACCTAGGCTTAATCTACGATTGTCAGTATCTATTTCTAAAACTACGACTTCCAATTCATCACCTATTTTACAAAATTCTGATGGATGTTTAATTTTTTTAGTCCAGGATAGATCGCTAATATGAATTAAGCCATCTACACCTTCTTCTAATTCAACAAAAACACCAAAAGTAGTGAAATTGCGTACTGTAGCTTTATGCTTAGTCCCTACAGGATATCTTTCTTGTATATTTACCCATGGATCAGGTAAAAGTTGTTTGATACCGAGAGACATTTTGCGTTCTTCTCTATCGATAGATAAGATGATAGCTTCTACAGTATCACCAACTTTAAGAAAATCTTGTGCAGAACGTAGATGCTGAGACCAAGACATTTCAGATACATGTATTAATCCTTCTACACCTGGGATAATCTCTACGAAAGCACCATAATCAGCTATAGCTACTACTTTACCACTAATTTTATCACCAGCTTTGAGATTTGGATCTAATAAATCCCATGGATGAGGAGTTAATTGTTTCAACCCAAGAGAGATACGTTTTTTTTGCTCGTCGAAGTCTAAAATTACAACATTTAATTTTTGTCCGAGTTGTACAATTTCTTCTGGATGGTTTATTCTACCCCAGCTAAGATCTGTAATATGTATTAACCCATCTATACCACCTAAATCGATAAATACGCCGTAAGAAGTGATATTTTTCACTTCACCTTCTAGAACTTGACCTTTTTCTAGTTTAGAGATAATTTCAGATTTTTGAGCTTCGATTTCTTCTTCTATTATAGCTTTATGAGAAACTACGACATTTTTAAATTCTTGATTTATTTTTACAATTTTGAAATCCATTGTAGTACCTACAAAAGCATCATAATCTTTAATAGGTTTAACGTCTATCTGACTGCCTGGTAAGAAACATTCTATGCCATATAGATCTACGATGAGACCACCTTTGGTTCTAGATTTTATATAGCCTTGTACAATGGCATTAGCCTCGTATAATTCATTTATCTTGTTCCATGCTGAAAGTATTCTAGCTTTTTTATGAGATAAGATTAATTGTCCAGTACCATCATCTTGACTCTCTACATAAACTTCGATTTTATCACCTACCTTCAAATCTGGATTATAACGCACCTCATTGAGAGGAATAACACCGTCTGATTTGTAATTTATATTTACAAATACTTCTCTCTCTCCAAATCCAATAACTGTACCCTCGATAATTTCCTTATCTTGAAGTACATTCATTGTCTTAGTATATTTCTCTTCTAATTTTTGTCTATCGTCATCACGATAGTCCTTTGTTTCCCTAATTAGAGCATCCCAATCGAAATCTTCAGAAGACTTTGTTTGCGTATTTACTTCCTCCGTTTCATTAGTAGCTAAATCTGCTTGGGGATTAATTTCCTCACTTTCATTAGTGATTTCATTTGTTTGTACAACCTCGTTTAAATTTTCTTCTGGTTGATAATTTTTTTCATTTTCCATTCATGTTTTCTCCTTTCTTGAAAAACTTGTTCTCAAGTTTTTTTTGTTTGCAAAAGTACAAAAAAATTTTTATTTATCAATAATATTTAATATATTGAAATTGAATCTGTTACGTAATAGCAAAGATATGATAATTAGTATTATTAATATGCAATAGCATAATTATTTCTCAGACTCATATCTTTTCAATGCATTTGAATGTATTTCATTTATCCATTTAGCTAGTAAATCTGGTTTCAATACCTTTACCTCAACACCATATTGCAAAAGCTCTTGAATAAAATCATAAGTTATGAATATTTTCAACTTAATCATGAGTTCACTATCATTATCTACAATTATTTCTTGTGAGTTGTGTAGTGGCAAAGACTTTATATATTTACCTTGTTTGGGAGTAAATGATAATATTACTTCTTCAGGTGCCAAATCATCTAGCCTCACAATTCCATAGCAATATTTAAAATATTCATTTGCATCAAAATCTGTTGGCTCTGGAAAAGTTACGTTTGTTATTTTAAGTAGAGATATTCTGTCAAGAGCAAAAGTTTTAATCCTTTTGTCGGCTATATCTCTGGCAACCAAATACCAGCGGTTTTTGAATTCCTTCAAAATATATGGTTCTACATTGCGAAGTGTGGCTTCATTTTCATAAAACTTTTGATGATTAAAAGTAATCAGTTTATGTCCTTCAATGGCATCTTTTAAATCTAATAAATATTCTGTGCCAAGAGGTGTATGCATGTCTAAATGGACATATTTAGAAATATTTTCGCTAAATCTGAATGCATTTATAATGTCAAAGTATTCTAATAATCTCTGATTCTCATCGGTAGTGTCGTCTATATCTATATAGTATTTTTTAGTACTTTTATCAAAATTAATGATAATGCCATATAGCGACAGAATATCTTGTTTATCTCTCTGAAAAGTCCTTTGAGAAATTGTAAGGTTATAGTCAAGGTCTTCAGATTTTGTTTTAAGGTAATCTATGATTTCATCAAATGTGGCAGGGCCACGTCTCAGTCTATTTATAATAAAATTGTATCGCAAAAGGGTTTCTCGGGTAGACATGATATGCGGAGTCGTAATATTTTGTAAATTTATAAAATAATTTTTATTGCAAAACACTATTAATTTTTGGAGTTTAATATCTATTTGGACAATTTCTCTAATATTTTGCTTAAAAATTGTCTAAATGTATGCTTCTTTATTTTTTTTAACTGACGATTAAAACAGTCAGTTACGTTTTATTTTAAGAGTTTTGACCATAATTTTTAATTAAAAAATCTTCCAATTCATCTATACTTTTCACATCATTTTTAAGCTGACTTTGACCATTTTCTATTTTAAATAATTTATCATATCTAGTCCATTGAAATTTTTCATTTGGTTTATTATATAAATTAAAGTATATATCCCAACATTTATAATAGTAGCGATCAATTATTACATTTTCATAATTCTGAATAGTAAAATATTTTGTTACAACTTTTCGTTCATTATCTACTTGTACTATTTTGTCTCTTTCTAATTTATCAAAAACTTCATTTCGTTTATCACCTAACACAAAAATCTTTAATTGAGATTTTGTATTATAAGGGAAAAGTGAGTATTTATTATAGTTAAAATGTAAATAACTATTCGGAGCTATGGATTCAGTTATTGTACTTTTGCATAAATCGTTTTGAAAGTTTTTTAATCTTTCATCATTAATTTGAGATTCAAAAGAATTGCAATCTATTTTAAATTTAACAACATCGTCAATCTTAAAAAATTCATTTATTATTTCAGATAAATTTGCATTTGTTAATATTTTTTTCCATGTATCTGCAGAATTATCATAAATAATTTCTTGAAAATGTTTGATTTTAGTAAATTTACTAATTAAAAAACGTAATAAAATAGACTCATTTTTGTAGTCTTCCATAACTCCATTGTCTACTCTTGAACTTTTACCGTCTTGAACGACTTTTTCAAAAAAATATTTCTTTGCTTTTTCAAATCTCATGTCAAAATTATTCCAATCATAAGAATCAGGAGCTGTTCTAAATAAAAAACGAATAGAGCCATGGAAAAATGCATATTTCTCGGCTTCTATGATTTTACTTTCCCATCCTGGTTCTAATATTTTGTTTGCTTTTTCCTTTTCTTCTTTTAGTTGTTCATACAAAATACCAGTATTTTTTATATCTAAATTTTTTAATTTATCATAAATATTATGTGAATCTTTTGATAATTTATCAATTTCTCGCATTGTATTTATCATAGATTGTATATTCACAATATTTGCATTCTCTACAATATTCCATACTACACGTTTCCATTTATTAAAAGAATTTTCTTCGTATTTCCCTTCTTCAAAATATCGGCACATCGCATAGAAAACTACTCTCTGTTGTTGATTTAATGTTGATATTGAATTATCTTCCTTATATATTGGGATAAAAGAAAATTTATATCCATTATTTTCAGCCCAAGATGGTAAAAATTGATTATTGATGTCATCTTTATTTTCATCTTTGAATGCATCAATTAAATTATCCAAAAATGTTTCAAAATTTTTGATAAAATCTGTATAGCCAAATGTTTTTATTATATTTTTATATGAATCAAAACTAGTAAACTGCACATTAGAATCATTGCCATTTTCCCCATATAAATATTTGAATGATATATTATTTTTTAATTCATTATTTTCTAATTTATTTGCGTTAAATGAATAATCATCACTATTTGTTTTGTTTTCATTTTTATTTTTAGCAGTTAATAAGCAATTTAGAAAATATCTATTTATAAATGCATAGTAAATTTCATCAATTCTGGAATCATTTGATCTAAATTTCCAAAAAAAGTCTGTCCATGTTGTATCAATCTTATTAGAAAAAGGTTTTACTTTATCAGATTCATTATTTTCTTTAATATAATTTTCAAATTCGGCTTTGAAGTTCTCAAAATTAGTGAGTTGCTTACCTCTGGCATTCATTTTTATATAAAGATCGTCAGACATATTTAGATTTTTAATATCAAGATAATAGAAAATTATTGGGCAAGTGGGATTTTTTAATTTAGCCCAATATTCAGAAAAATCTTTTTTGAAAATTTCTTCTATACCATCTTTAATATTATCGCCTTTTTTATCCTTAATTGGAGTACCGCTAAGCATATTTAGCATACTCTGAATTGTTGGATCTTGCTTCCAACCAGAGTAGAACCATGTTTGATTTTGTATAATTTCTGATATATTTTTGTTTGATTGTTCATTAGAAACTATGTCAAAATCAGCAAGTTTTTCACAAAATTCGCGAGATGAAGATCTGGTTTCGTAAGTAAATTTTTTGAAAATGGTTTTTTCTTTTTCAGTTATATTGCCTGCTTTAAATGCAATGTACCAATGTAGCAGCCACAGAGTAGTCAAACGCTGCTGCCCATCCAATGGATTTAGTTTGGCATTTTCATTATTCCCATCATTTTCTACATTTCCATATACAAAATCTAATTTTAGTGTTTTACCTGTATCTAATGCATTTTTAAGATCTGTAAGAAATTTCTCTCGTAGTTTTTCTTTTCCTAAGCGGCCTTGAGCATAATCTCTCTGAATGATTGGGATTTCTATTTTGTGATTATTTAAAAATTCCCAGAATGTTGTTTTTGGTGTTTGGTTATCGTTACACATAATATTTTTAATTTAAAAATTTTGATAAAACTTCTTTAATATTTTTTTTGTAATTTTCAGCATCTATCTTGTTCCATTCACGTAGATTGTTAGGCAAAGGAGTATAATATTTCAGAAAAACATTCTTAGTGCAGGGAGGCACAAATGCTATTTCGCCATCTTCTACTTTTATTTCTATATTTTCTAACTTGTCATCAATAATAATTTTTTTGCCTTGATCTTTACCAAGAATAAATCTACGTTTAGCTGCAAAAATAGCATTACCATATCCTCTATTAGTTGATGAATCTAACAAAGCAAAATTCCAAATCATATTCTTTTCATCATCCTTCAGAGCATTATCATTTGAAGGCTGAATTATTTTTTTTAGATCATCAAAATTATATGATTTAGTATCATTGTTATTACTAACATCATTATTTTTAATTTGTTCCAAATAATCATTTATTGCTGTTTTTAATTTGATGCCTTCTTTTAATTCTATGTTTTCATCATCTATGCCTATATATGATGACAATAGCCATTCTTTTTGGTCATTTTTATCTTCAAGAGTATTTTCTGTGGCAGGATCTATATGCTCAATATCCCATTTTTCCTTTTTATACAAGTGAAATGGAAATTTGTAAAAAATTGGTAACTTGTATTTATCACTTTTCTTTAAAGTTTGATTTTGATTAATGATAGTTTGAATATTATATAATAAAAGTAACGGCTTACATTGTGTTTTAGGATTTCCGTCAGTTTCATATATCTTATCTAAGTTATTACAATTTTTAATTACTTTTTTTATTTCTTCAATTATAAATTTATTTAAAAAACTCTCTTTGGTTTTAAATTCATTATTCCATTTTTTTTCTAATATTTTAATTAGATTATAATTATTAGCAATTAAAAAGCCAATATAATGATATAATTCAAGATCATTGTACCATTCTTCAAAAGTTTGAAAAACATTTTTAATAATTTTCCAACTTTTATCAATTGTTTCTTTAGATCCATTTTTAAATATTAAATAAAAATATCTAAAAGTTTTGTACTCATCTGTCCCAATTTCATTAGAAATATTCTTAGAAAAAAGATTTAATTTGCAGATCAGATCAAAAATAAAATCAATACGCGTAGGTACATTATTTTCCTTTTCATTAATAAAATACCAGAATTCATCATTTTGCAGAGTATATTCTATTGTATCCCATTCCATAGCAATTTCTTGCTGTTTTTTTCTAATTTCATTTGCATTACCTTCAAAATTTGATTTATTTAAAAACAAAGCTTTTATCAGTTCAGAATTAGTAAGTGGTATTTTACCGATATTTAATCTGGTGAAAACATTTATTGGATTTTCGTCATCAGACTCATACCAAATAAACTGTACATTTTTCAGGAGTGTATTCAAAAATTTATTTTTTTCTTCTTCGGTTTTAGATTTAAACCAGTTTTCTATTGTACATTTTGCCTGGTACATATAATAGTAGTCTATATATTTATCGTATTTTTCACCATCAGACATAATTTCAGACAAAAATTTTTCGCTATCAGATCTAGTCTCGTATTTTATTTTCCAAATATTTTCTTGTTTTAAATAAGCTAGAATAATGTAAATAGTTGTAAGGCGTTGCTGTCCATCTATTACCTCCCATTTTTCAGATGCATCATTTTCATCATTTTTTTTCTTTTTTACCACCAATGGTTGAATGCAATAAATAGGTTTATCATTATTTACATCATTTTGTTCAATAAATTCCTGTATATCATCTAGCAGGTCTTTCACTTGTTGCACTGTCCAGCGATAACCTCGCTGATATGATGGTACAAAGAAGTTTTCTCCTAAAATTTCGTAAATTGATTTTAAATTTAAGTTACTCATATATTATTTATATTTTGGCAAATGTAAACAAAAAAAATTCTGATTTAGAAATTATTTCTTTAATTAAAATCATTTTCTTAATCTTTATCATTATTTTTTAGATATTTTTGTTTGTTTTTTATTTGTATTTCATGATTTTGTACTTTATTCATAAATAATTTATCTTTTTTCTAATTCATTTACTTCCAAAAACAAAAATAAGTAGTATGATGGACAAAACGTGTCGTTGTGGTTTTTTTTTAACTAACAATTTTAATCATAGGTTTCTGAAACTTTAAAGTTCATTTTTCCATAAATTTTATATCACTCCCTTGCTATTCAACAGAAAAAATAAATTTTTTTGATTTGGAATTGATAAAGTTACTGAAAAATGGAGAATTTTGTTTTATAAGAAGAATAAAATTCTAAAAAATTTATTGTTTTAAAAATTGTTCAATTATTTGATTAGTATATATTTCCATATCTTGAAAATTATTTTTTGATAAAGTAACTTCTATAAAATCATTTATAATATATGGTTTAATATATATTTTTTGAGATGATTTATTATATAAAATTATTGAATAATTAAAAAAATATTCTGTATCTTGATGTATGTATGGTGCTACAAAGGAAAGATATTTTGTGGAATATTGATTTATTTTATTATCATCTAATAAATGCCTAATTACTGTTGTGGTTTCACTATTAAGTTGTTGTGTAATATTTCTTATTAATGTAACTTCGATAAGCCAATATTCTTTTTTTGAATATACTTCTATATCACCTTTATTCCCAGGAGCATGAGATATTGGTAAACCAAAATAATCAGCTTTATAATTGGGCTTAATGGCAAATTCATTACCATATTTGATTGCAATAATCATACTTATAAAAAATTCTAATTGCAATGATTTTGTAATATATTGGAATTCTGGAATTACATACTTTTGAGATTCTATATTCTGTATGGCTTTTTTTATTTTATCTTCATCTAAATTATACTCTTTAATAATTTCATTAACTTTTTTTACATATTCATAACCATCTATTTCCTTAGTTATTTTTCTTTGATTATAGACAATATTAAGAAACGTTGTATTATATTTTTCAAATTTTTTGAAATATAAATATGGATCTTCTTTTTCTTTTTCGGTTAATGTTACATTTACATTTAATAAATTATCAATGTAATTATCCTTATCTATATTTCTATAAATTATAACTTTGCCTTTATATTGTATAGAAATAAATCCAGTTATTGTCAATAATCTTAATATAACATCAGGGTAGTCCCTTAAAATAGTTTGAGTTTTTAGATTTGTTTTATACTTGCTTCTAACAAATTTTTCTACATCACTTAAATCATTAAATTTATTATTATCAATAATATTAAGAAAATCATCCACGTCGCCATTTAAACTAAACGTTGAAACCACAAATTGTTCATAACTAATGTTATTTCTTCTTTTTAGAATATCTAAAATGAATTTGAAATAATTAAAATCATTCAAAACATTACGATATGGTGACTTTCTATTATATTTCATTGCTTGAATAGAAAAAGCCTCTTGTTCATCTATTTCATTTTTTATAAGTTTTTTAGCTATTTCAGATAAAAGAAATGGTTTGTTATATTGTGCATATACAAAACCCAGTTCAGATAGTGTTCTCATATAAGTCCAGAATCTTGATTGGTAACCTTTAGGGAATCCCCCATCAGCTCGCCTTGTACTATTTACATTGATTACTTGTTGTGATATACTTTTTGTTGTTGAATTACTATCAATTATTACTTCTTTACTTGTTACAATGCCAGATAAATACAAAGACGACACAATTTCTAAAAGTGTTTCATCATTCAATACTTTGTTTTCAAAATTTGAAGTTTCTAAAAGAATATCTTTATATCTTTCAGGATTTCTAATAGCTGTTTCAAATGCCATTTGTTTATAAGTGGGTTTTCTTTTTATCATTTTAATAGTTTGTTACTAATACTTCACTAAATTGCTTTATTGTATTATCATGATAACTTATATAATTACTCTTAATTGGGTATACATTATATTTAGACGCCCATTTATTAAAGATATGGTTCTCTTTACCTTTATAATAAGTCACATTTGATATTGCAAATTTAATATTTTTATTATTAAAATCATCAAGCAGGTTTAATAACTCAATTTCGGATTTTTCATTCCATAATTTATTATATTCACTAAAAGTTATCAAATATGGTGGATCAAGATATATAAAATCATCATTATTATAATCAGTTAAGAATAAAAAATCTTTATAATTCAAATTATACCATTTAATTTTTCTTTCTCTTACAATCCTAAAATAATCTTTAAGGGCTTGATATGTATTATTATTAAAATCCACATTACCCACAGGTACATTAAAATTGCCATTACCATTAAATCTGAGCATTCTATTAAATCCATAAATAAGCAACACATATAATTCTGCTACATTTTTTACATTAGAACTATTATAATCCTCCTTTAATCTATTATAATTTTCTTTATTAAAATGTGCGAAATATGTTTTTCTATATTTTAGTTTTAATTCTTCCGGGACAATATCTTTTTTTAATGAAAATGAAAGGTTATATTGTTCTATAATATTAAATATTAAATCAAAAAATTCATTTTCTCTATTTATATAAGAACATAAAAATTTGTGAATATTTATAACGTTAGAATCAATATCATTTAATAGATATTCATTAGCATCAATATTTAAAAATACCGACCCTCCTCCCACAAATGGTTCTATAAAACGATTTATTATTTTAGGAAATCGTTTTTTTATTTCATTTATAATTTTATATTTATCACCAACGTAAAAGAGAGGGGAACGATATATTTTTTCTTTTTTCATGTACTTTTGTTATAAATAAAAATTCTTTATGATTTTTAAATTCTGTTTTCCCAGTATTGAAAAATCTATGTGTGCATTCAAAAACTTTTGTTTCACCACATTTTTTTAATATATTCTCAATTTCTTCTAGCTTAATTTTATTTTCTGATGAATTGCTTTTAGAATTATATGTATTATTGTATGATACAGCTATATATTGTGTTTGTAAATTTGCTATTAAATCTTCAAAAACATCGCGAGCTTTTGTCGTACAATATAAACTCATATTATCTGGCTTGGGCTTTAATGCCACACCATATAATTGAGGCTTATCCCATTTAATTAAAGTTTCATACAAATGATAAAATCTGGAATATTGCCTGGAATTATAAGGTGGATCTATATATACTATATCAGCCTTTATTGAACGAGCAAGTAAATTAGCATCTTTACGATAAATTTCTACATTATTAAAATTTTTTGCATCAATAAGCCGCATATATAATTTTTGTTCATTAATTGGTTTTTTAATGTATGCATCAAAATGACCTACTGTATTAGCTAATTTATCAATATTATAAATAAGAGTTGCTAATAAAATATTATATTCTTTTTCAGTGAGTTTATCTTTCATCTCTTCAATATCTTCACGTATATAACCAATATGTTTTGATACATTATAATTAAAAAATTTACCACCGTAATTTTCTGAGAAAAAATTATCTGTTAACTTATCAGGATTGATACCATTATAATATAGTAAAATATCTTGTAATTTATTCATATCCCATATCCCATGTTGGAAAAACCCTTTATATATTACATTATTTGAATACAATATATCATTAATAATAACTTTATTATATTTATTTAGTGCTTTATTCGCAATTATGCCTGTTCCAGCAAATAGATCAACAAATGTTTTAATATTATTTGTTTCATTATCAATTATATTCATTATCCAATCAGCAAGTTTTGCTTTACTACCAATATATCGCCTACTTTCTATTGGAATTGGTGCTTGATATATTTCATTTTGGAATAATGACAAATATTTTTGCCCGTATTTTAACTTTGTCTCAGCAACTTTTAAAGTTTCTTCAGCAATTTCAGGATATTCAACTGAATTAATTATCTTATCGCTTTCCCTATGTACTAATAATTTTTTATAGTCGTAATTATATATTTCTGATAATTTTTTTAATTGCTCACTTGTTGGTAACCTTTTCCCATTTTCAATACGGCTTAATTGAGTAATGTCTATTTTTGAAAGCTGTTGAACCTCTTGCAAATTTAAACCAATATTTTCTCTAATATTCTTTAATATACTACCTATTGAATACATTTATAAATATTTGACAACTTTTGGCAAAATTAAAAATTTTTATTCAATTTACCAAAAAT
The DNA here is from genome assembly GCA_033809015.1 of Bacteroidales bacterium. Classification (GTDB taxonomy): domain Bacteria; phylum Bacteroidota; class Bacteroidia; order Bacteroidales; family DTU049; genus DTU049. Next base: position 11,875 of record JAPXMM010000020.1, on the reverse strand, counting down.
AAATAATTATGTTTTATTTTTATAAATGCTATATTTCCAAATCTTTATATATAAGAAAAGTAATGATTTAAAATTTAAGATTTTTATGTTTATTTTAAAATAGTTTATATTTTCAATAATTTTATTATTTTTTCCAAATTTTTCAAATTTGAAAGATTTGCTAGAACCTGACATTGGTAGATTACTAAACTTGTCATCGCATGATAGGTGGGCGTAGGATAAGTACAGAGGATTAGTGAAACAAAGATATAAATAACTATTGTTAATTATAACAGAAAAAACTTCCAATTCCTTTTAAACCCTTTTATAAAACCAATTTATATAACATTATTTTAATCAATAGATCGTAAAATTTTTAGGATAACAATGATGTACAAACATCTTGTTCATAAAAGTTTTAGCTGAACTTACCTTAGAATAATAACATTAATCTAATACAGAAAATTGGTGCAAAAATTTAACATCATTTTCAGAAAACAATCTTAAATCATTTACAGAAAAAAGTAGATTTGTTATACGCTCTATTCCCAGACCAAAAGCGAAACCTGTGTATTCTTCTGGATCTATACCACAATTTTTTAAAACATTAGGATGTACCATGCCACAGCCTAAGATTTCTACCCATCCTGTATTTTTACAAAAGCTGCAACCCTTGCCACCACATAGATTACAAGATATATCCATTTCTGCTGATGGTTCTGTGAATGGGAAATATGAAGGACGAAGCCTTATTTTAGTATCTTTATCAAAAAGACTTTTAGCGAAATATTCCAAAGTATCTTTTAAATCAGCAAAAGATACATTATGATCTACATATAATCCTTCTATTTGATGAAAAAAAACATGTGAACGTGATGAAATAGCTTCATTTCTATAGACTCTACCAGGAAAAATATATCTGATAGGAGGTTTTTCTTTTTCCATTAGTCTGATCTGCACACTAGAGGTATGCGTACGTAAAACTAAATCTGGATTTTTTTCTATAAAAAAAGTATCTTGCATATCTCTAGCAGGATGATCTGGTGCGAAGTTTAATGCTGTGAAATTATGCCAATCGTCCTCTATCTCTATATCCTCAGCTATATCGTAACCTATACGAGCAAAGATATTGATTATCTTATTTCTGACAATATTGATTGGATGTAAACTAGATAGATGATACAATTTTGCTGGTCTACTAAAATCAATTTTAGATTTTGTGGTTTCTGATATTTTTTCTAACTCTTTCTTTTTAGTATTTATAAAATCTTGTAATTGATTTTTTAAATCATTTAATTCCTTACCATAGATTTTCTTATCTTCTGCTGGTAAAGTTTTAAATTCATCAAATAAAGCATTTAAAACACCTTTTTTACCTAAATAATAAATCCTTATTTGTTCAAGCTCATTTAGATCTTTAGCATCTAAATGTTTAATATCATTAAATATTTTTTCTAATTTTTCTTTCATAAATATACAATTTGTATTCAATAATAGTAGTTACTTAGTTTCGACTATTTCAATTTTAAATTTGACATCTTGCAGAGGTCTATTATTTCTGTCTGTTGGTAAACTTGCTATTTTATCTACTACATCCATCCCAGATATTACTTCTCCAAAAACAGTATATTGTCCATCTAGATGTGGAGTGCCGCCTATAGTAGAATAAATTTGTTTTTGTTCATCAGTAAATTTGAAACCTCTCTGTTCTAGCATATTCAATTCATCCATAGTGAATTTACGACCTTGCACTATATAAAATTGACTACCGCTACTTTCTTTTTTTGGATTTACATTATCAGACATTCTAGCTGCTGCTATAGCTCCTCTTTTATGAAAATATTCTGGCACGTACTCGAAAGGTATTGTATAGTCTGGGCCACCATTGCCAAGCATTTGTCCTGGTTTAGCGTTTTTACTCAGTGGATCTCCACCTTGTATCATAAAATCAGCTATTACTCTGTGAAAAAGTAAACTGTCATAATATCCAGCTTTTATTAATTTAACAAAATTATCTCTGTGTAATGGTGTTTTGTCATATAATATAGCTTGTATATCGCCATATTCTGTGTGAATTACTATCTTTACAGATTGAGAACAAAGTGTGCTAATTGCAGAAAATAATGTTATCATAATTATAATTAATTTAGATTTCATATTTGTATGAATTTTTTCGAACAAAATTAATATTTTTTCATGTAATACAAAAAAAGTATGAATTATAGATTTATACTGCACTTAGTTAAATAATCATAATTATTATATAAAAAAACAATATTCTACCATTATTAATATTGTATATTTTGAAAACATATTACACAAATTATCTCATTTCATTTTATAATGAATTTAAAATTGATTCAAAAAATTAAAAAAATTTAATAAATTTTAATCACCAATTAAATATCTATTTGTAATTTTGCCACATTATGATTGCGATAAATTTAACTAATTCATTGACTATAAGTTTATTAATTGTACTTTTTCTGATAATTATATATTATTTATTAATTTTTGTACGTTTAGCATTTTATAAAGCAAAGAAATATAATACATATCCTCCTGCTAGTATTATTATAGTCGCTAAAGATGAAAGCTATAATCTTAAAAAAAATTTACCATACATTTGTGAGCAAAAATATCCTAATGAATATGAAGTATTAATCGTAGATGACAACTCTACAGACGACACTGAAGATGTTATTTGTAATTTTAAAAATAAATATGTCAATTTAAATTATTTAAAACTAGAAAATAATATAATAAACTCATACAGGGGTAAAAAATTCCCTTTATCAATAGGGATAAAAAATTCTAAATATGAATATTTATTGCTCACTGATGCAGATTGCAAGCCTACTTCAGATTTGTGGTTAATGAAGATGATGGAATCATATACTCCAAAAACGGAATTAGTTCTTGGCTATGGTAAATATGAGCAGAGAAAAGGTTTTTTGAATATTTTAATTCGCTGGGATACATTCATACATTCAGTTATGTATTTCTCAGCAGCATTATGGGGATTTCCATATATGGCAGTAGGTAGGAATCTTTCTTATAAAAAAGAATTATTTTTTAAAGTTAAAGGTTTTGCAAACCACATGCATTTAATGTCTGGTGATGATGATTTATTTATTAAAGAAGCAGCTAACAAAAAAAATACTGCTATTTGTATAGACCCCCAAGCTCATACTGTATCTAGAATTCCTCGGACATTAAAAAAATATTTTATACAGAAAAAACGTCACTTCACGAGTTCCTCGCACTACAAATTAGGTGCTACTATATATTTAGGTCTTATACATTTGTTGGAAATATTATTTCCAATTTTGATAATTTTACAAATTGTTTTATTAAAATCATATTTATTCGCATTAAGTATTTTCATATTTAAAGCTATAATACAAATTTTGATATTATATAAAATTAATCATAATTTAAAAGAAAAAAATTTAGTAATTTTATCTCCAATATTAGATTTTTTGAATTCAGGAATATTATTTGTTTTTTACATATTTAGTATTTTTAAAAAAGAAAATAAATGGAAGTAAATTTTGTTATTAATTTATGAGAAAAGATAAAAAATACATTGATGATTTAGTAACTAATGCACAACGAGGTGATAGCATAGCTTTCACTACTTTGATGAATTTTTATAAAGATGGTTTGTATTTTTTTATTATCAAAATGATAGGAGATAAGGTAGAAGCAGAGGATATACTCATGGAAACTTTTTATAAAGCATTTGTGAATATTTCTTCATATTCATTCGATTATGCTTTTAGCACTTGGATATATACTATAGCCAAAAATAATACAATCGATTACATACGTAATGCGAAAAAAAATGTATTGCATAATTGTAAATCAGACATAATGTTTGATGAATCTAGAAGCCTCATAGATGATTTAGCAGAAGATAACAAAAAAGAACCAGACAATATAGTAATAAATAGAGAAGAAAAAGAGGTAATAAGGAATTATGTTTCAATGCTAAAGCCTCATTATCGTATTCTAATAGAAAAATTTTATTTCGAAGAAAAAAAATATGATGAAATTGCTGAAGAGCTTAATTTGCCTATAGGAACTGTAAAAGGTAAACTACATAGAGCTAGAAAAATTATCAATAATTTTTTAGGACAAAAAATTTAAATAAGTTGATTAATGATATAATAATATATGTAAAAATAGTAAATATTTATATATATTATTTTTTAAACACAATCATTATTATCAATTTAATATTAAATTTGTAAAGAATAAAATAAGGTAAAAATGGAAAATAAAAAACTCATGCCCAATTTTTTGTTTGAGGTTAGCTGGGAAGTATGTAATAAAGTAGGTGGTATATATACAGTATTATCTACCAAAGCTTATAAATTAGAAGCTATGCTAGGCTCTCAATACATTCTTATAGGTCCTGATATTGTAAAAGATGCTGCAAATGAACGTTTATTTGTTCAGGATGATGGATTATATCATAAATGGGTAAAAAAAGCTAGAGAAGATGGTCTAAAAATCAGAATAGGAAGATGGCAAATAGAAGGTAATCCTATTACTATTTTGGTAGATTTCAGGCATTTATTTGATCAACGCGACAAAATCTTCACAGATTTATGGATAAAATATAAATTGGATTCTTTATATGGAGGTTGGGATTATATAGAGCCAGCATTATTCGGTTATGAAGCTGGTAAAGTAATACATCATTTCTATGATCATCATGTAACTGCTCAGGATAAAATAGTAGCTAATTTTCATGAATGGCTTACTGGAGCCGGTATTTTGTATTTAGAAGATAAAATACCACAAGTAGGTACTGCTTTTACTACTCATGCTACAATTTTAGGGCGTACTATTGCTGGGAATGGACTGCCATTGTACAACGAATTATCTAATTATGATCCGCAGCAAATGAGTAAACAATTTAATGTCATTTCTAAATATTCAATGGAGAAATGTGCCACTAATAATGCTGATGCATTCTCTACTGTATCTCCCATCACTGCTAATGAATGTAAGTATTTTCTAGGTAAAGAACCTAATATTATTACACCAAATAGTTTTGATATAGATGTAATACCTCAAGATGAAGAATATGACAAAATAAAAGCTGCATCTCGTGAAAAAATTATTAGACTTTTCAAATCCACAACAGGTGCACAGGCAGAGAATCCTTTACTAGTAATGATATCTGGTAGATATGAGATGCGTAATAAAGGTATAGATTTATTCATTAAATCATTGGGGAAAATAAAAAACCAAAATCCTAATAGAAATATATTTGCTTGTATTGCAATACCTGCAGGAATTCGGGGACCTATACATAATGTTTTAGATGCCTATAATAATAATACTATTCCCCAGCATAAATATTTAACTTCACATTATTTAAATAATGAAGATTCAGATTCTATAATTAATGCTTTTAGAAATGAAGGTTTAATCAATCAGGATGATAATCCAGTGAAAGTACTATTTATTCCTACCTATTTAGATGGTAATGATGGACTTTTAAATATTTCTTATTATGAATTTCTTATGGGGTTTGACCTCACAATTTTCCCCTCATATTATGAACCGTGGGGCTACACTCCTATGGAGAGCACAGCCTTTGGTATTCCTACTCTTACAACAACCTTATCAGGTTATGGCAATTGGGTGAAATCACTTAATTATGACACCAATGAATATATTAGAGTCGTTGACAGAAATGATTATAATGACGAGGAGGTAGTAGATAACATTACCAATTACATTAGAGAACATCTACAACTAAATGATGAACAAAGGATTACATTAAGAAATCAATGCTGGCAAATAGCTAAATTGGCTCATTGGGATAATTTTATTAATTATTATCTAGATTTATATGATATAGCCCTCAAAGAATCTGAAAAAAGAATTGATCAATATTATTTCAAAACTGTAAAAGAATATGTCGTTACTAGTCCAAAAGAGATAGATGTAGCTGAATGGAGAAAAGTTTTTGTAAAACCAGAATATCCACAATCATTATTACCACTTGTAGAATTAACACAAAACCTATGGTGGACATGGGATGATGAAGCTACTGAATTTATGAAAAACATAAACCCTGTCTATTGGGTAAAATCTGATTATAATCCAATAGCAATGCTAGAAATGATGTCTTATGATGAGATTATTAATTTATCACAAGATAAATATTTTATTGAGAAATTAAATGCCATCTATAAAAGATTCAAAGACTATATGAGTTTATCTCCATACAAAGAAAATGATAAATTAGTTGCTTATCTATGTATGGAATATGGTATACATTCTTCTCTAAAAATTTATAGTGGTGGGTTAGGAATATTAGCTGGTGATTATCTGAAAGAAGCTAGTGATAGCAATTTCCCCATTGTTGCCTTTGGATTACTTTTCAGATATGGTTATTTCAAACAAATGTTATCTCGTTTAGGAGAGCAAATAGCACAATATATTCCGCAAAAATTCACTAATTTACCAATAATAGCAGTGAGAGATAGTAATGATGAGTGGATGAAAATACAATTACCCTTTCCTGGTAGAAATGTTTTTGCTAAATTGTGGCAAGTTAATGTAGGTAGAATACATCTATATTTATTAGATACTGATATAGAAGAAAATGAAGATGATGACAAAGAAATAACTGCTAGACTATATGATGCAAATTGGGAAATGAGATTAAAGCAAGAATATTTATTAGGTTTCGGCTCTATAAATGCTATGCGTGCGATGGGAATTAGTCCAAATATTTTTCATTTGAATGAAGGTCATGCAGCATTCGCTAATATTGCGAGATTGAGGAATTATATTAAAGAGCAACGTTTACCTTTTCAGCATGCTTTAGAATTAGTTCGTAAATCATCTATTTTCACAACTCATACACCTGTACCTGCAGGACACGATAAATTTTCTGAAAATCTAATGCGTGCATATTTTGCTCATATCCCAGAAACATTAGATATTAGTTGGGATGAATTTATGGATCTTGGTAGAGAAAAACGTACAGATGAGGAGTTTTCTGTAACACATCTAGCTATTAAGACTTCAGTATATGTAAATGCTGTTAGTAAAATTCATCAAAATGTTACTCGTGACATGTTCAAAAATCTTTATAGAGGATTTTTTAATAGTGAACTTTTTATCGATTATGTAACTAATGCTGTACATCCTAAAACTTGGATGTGCGGAGATTGGCAAAAAGCATTTCTTAGTGTCGCTGGTAATGAATTTTTCGGGCATATGCACGAAAATCACGACTATTGGAAATTTATTGATAAGCTAAAACCTCTATCTATTTGGAAACTCAAAACATATCAGAAACATGAACTTTATGATAAACTTGTTGAACGTTTGGCTAAGGAAATGCCTCAGCGACAAGAATTACCTAATCAAATAATTCATACTTTAGAAGAACTAAATAAAACACCTGAGATTTTAACCATAGGTTTCGCGCGTAGATTTGCTACATATAAACGTGCTCATTTGATATTTATAGATTTGAAACGTTTAGCAAGTATAGTAAATAATCCTCAATATCCTGTACGTTTTATTTTTAGTGGTAAAGCTCATCCATCAGATAAAGCTGGTGAAGATTTAATAAAAAGAATTATTGAAGTTTCTAGAATGCCAGAGTTTATTGGTAAGATAATTTTTGTCGAAAATTATGATACAGAATTAGCTAAATTACTTTTGAAAGGTGTAGATGTATGGTTAAATACACCTACTAGACCTTTAGAAGCTAGTGGTACATCAGGTATGAAAGCTGTTATGAATGGCACTTTGAATTTCAGTGTGCTCGATGGCTGGTGGGCAGAAGGTTATGTACCTGGTGGTGGTTGGGCTCTCAGACAAGAAAATACTTATGATGATCCTAATCTACAAGATCAATTGGATGCAGAAATGATATATAGTACGATAGAGGATGAAATAGTACCAACTTTTTATGAAAGAGATATTGAAGGAGTACCTCAAAAATGGATAGAAATGATTAAAAATGCTTATTTCCATATAGCGCCTCATTTCATTACTAAACGTATGCTTCTAGAGTATGATAATAAATTCTATAAGAATTTATTTGATTATTATAAAACCCTTTCTGACAATGATTACCAGAACCTTTTCAAATTTATATCTTGGAAAAGAAAAATTTATCGTAATTGGGATGAAATAAAACTTGAAAATATAGAAATGTTTGATAGCTCTAAACGTCATCTACCTCTCGGTGATAAATTTTATGTAAAACTTTTATTAGATCTTAAAGAACTAAAACCGGATGATGTAATAATAGAACTAATTTTTGGTAAAAAAGAAGAAGGCCGTATCGTAGATATAGAGTTTGCTAAAGCTTTTGATTTTGTTGGCTGCGAAGGTTCTAAATCTAAATATGAATGTACCATACCAATGGAGCAAAGTGGTGTTTATAATTTCTCTATTAGATTGAGACCCCAACATCCTTTATTAGCTCATAAACAAGATTTCTACCTAGTTCGCTGGCTTTAAAGTAATAATGACATAACAAGGGGGTTTAGAAAAGAAGTTGTTATTAGAAAAGCAGGGTGGGAGACAATTTAAAAGAAATTTATATTGTACAATAATTTTTCTGCTAAATTTATCATTACTAAACTTAACTTACTAATTTCATTTGACTATATCTTTTAGATTTAAAATTTTTGGTTTTTAAAATTTTTAAATATTAATAAATTTATAATTATTTGAATATTTAGTAGAATTTAATTAACAAAATGAAAATATAAATCTGCTAAATTTAATAAAATAAAAATGTCAATTAAAATTAACAAAATTTCAATATTTATAATAAAATTATAGTAAAATATCAAAAAATATAGTATTAACTTTAAAAATGTATTTTAATTAATAATATTATTTATATATTTGCCATAAAATAATAAAATATGATATTAGGTATAAGAGAAGAAAATAAATACCCAAGTGAGAAACGCGTAGTATTAATCCCAGAACATGTAGAACAACTTATAAAAAAGGGTTATACAGTATTAGTGCAAAGCTCCAACAAAAGAATTTATTCAGATGAAGAATATGAAAAAGTTGGTGCTAAGATTGTAAATACTTTAGAAAAAGCAGATATTATAATTGGCATCAAAGAGATACCAGAAGAGGAGATTTATCCCAATAAAATTTATTTATTTTTTTCTCATACTATTAAAGGGCAAAAACATAATATGCCGATGTTACGTGAATTAATAAAACAAAAAGCTACATTATTAGATCATGAAAGAATAGTAGATGATTTCGGTAAAAGATTAATATTTTTTGGAAAATTTGCTGGTAATGCTGGATTAATAGATACTCTATGGATGATAGGTAAAAGACTAAGTAAAAGTGGCATCAATAATCCATTTGAAAAAATTAAACGTGCATATGAATATTCATCTGTAGAAAAAGCTAAAGAAGCACTTTCTCAAATAGGTGCCGATATATTAACTAATGGATTACCAGATTCTTTATCACCTTTTATTATTGGTATAACTGGATATGGGAATGTAAGCAATGGTGTACAAGAAATGCTAAGCTTTTTGCCTACTAAAGAAATTCTGCCAGAAGAATTACTCAATTTTTCTCAATTACCTAATTCTAAAAATAATATTTATAAAGTTGTGTTTTATGAAAAAGATATGGCTCAGAGAAAGGATGGAACGCCTTTTAATCTAAACGATTATTATTCTCATCCAGAAAATTACGAGAGTACTTTTCAACAATATTTACCTTATTTAAATCTTTTAATACACGCTTCGTATTGGGATAAAAGATATCCACGTGTAGTAGAGGAACAATTTATTATAGATAATTGGCAAAAACCTAATTTCAGACTTTTAGGTATAGGTGATATTTCTTGTGATATTAATGGCGGAGTGGAAATAACTAAGATTGCTACAGAAATTTATACACCTGTATTAGTTTATAATCCTAGCTCAAAAGAGTATACTATAGACCTATATTCTGATGGCATTCCTGTGATGGCAGTAGATATATTACCAGCTGAATTCCCATTAGATGCCAGTCAATATTTTTCTAAATGTTTACTACCTCTAGTAGAAGCAATGCTAAAAGCTAATTGGGGTAAAAAAATTGAAAAATTACAACTCCCTAGTTCACTAAAAAAATCTATAATATTATATAAAGGTAAGTTCACACCAGATTATAAATTTATGGAAAATTTTATTTCAGATTAATCAAAAAAATTTATAAATATGAAATCGATTTTAATAATTGGTGCAGGTTTATCAGCTAAAGTTTTAATAAATTATCTATCAAAGCAAGCAAAACAAAATAATTGGATTATAACTATCGCTGAACAAAACTTACAGGCTATAGAATATATTGATTTACCTAAAATACAACTGGATGTCACAGATGACCAAGCTAGATATGAATGCATTAAAAATTTTGATGTAATAATCTCTATGGTGCCAGCACGTTTTCATTATTTAGTAGCAAAAGATTGCTTGGCTTTAGGCAAACATTTATTTACAGCTTCTTACATTTCACCCGAAATGAAAGCTATAGAAAAAGAAGTAAAAGCAAAAAATTTATTATTTTTAAACGAGTGTGGATTAGATCCAGGTCTCGATCATATGTCTGCTATGAAATTAATAAATAATATTAAAAATAATGGTGGTGAAATAGTTGAATTTGAAAGCTCTACAGGAGGATTAGTAGCACCTGAGTATGACAATAATCCATGGAATTATAAATTTACGTGGAATCCTAGAAATGTTGTCCTCGCAGGTATGGAACCAGCAAAGTATTTGGATAATGGAAAATATAAATATATACCATATCATCGTATTTTTCAATGGACAACACTAATCAACATTACTGGATTAGGTGATTTCGAAGTTTATCCTAATAGAGATTCTCTAAAATACAGATATATCTATGGTTTAGAAAATGTTAAAACTATGCTAAGGGGTACAATTAGACGGCCAGGCTATTGTAAATCATGGAATGCCTTTGTACAACTAGGTCTAACAGATGATAGCTATGAAATAGAAAATATTGATAAAATGACTTGGAGAGAGCTCATAGCCTCATACTTACCAAATATTCCAGATAAATCTATCGAAGACAATTTTTGCGACTATCTTGGCATAAATCACAATAGCCAAGAATTTAAAAAATTTGAATGGTTAGAAATATTCACAGAAAAACCAGTAGGTTTGCAAAAAGCTACTCCAGCTCAAGCTTTACAACATTTACTCGAAGAAAAATGGAAATTTGAAGAGAATGACAAAGATATAATCATTATTCAACATAATATTGGTTATAAAATCAATGGAGAATATCATAAAATCAAATCTACGTTGACATATACTGGAAAAGATCAAATAAATACAGCTATGGCAACAACTGTAGGATTGCCATTGGCAATAGCAGTAGATTTATTTATGCAGGGCAAATTACAAAAGACGGGAGTACTCTTACCAATAGAACACGATATATATGAGCCAATATTAAAAAAATTGGAAGAATATGGGATTAATTTTATAGAAGAAGATAATTGACAATTTTAATAAAAAGAAAACAAAGAATAGCAATATTGAAAAATATTGCTATTCTTTTTATAATATATTTGTTTAACTTTTCATGTTAAATAATATTATTAATTTTACAAAAAATTTAAATTATGGAATATACAGTTGAAAACATACAAAAGATGCTGGCTCTGACAAAAGAGGGTAAGCGTGAATTCCTAGATAATCTCTACCAATTCCTCAATGAAAATAAATTGACAGCATTAGACTATCAAAGAATCAAGATCCTATCTACTGCTCCAATTTGTCCCAGATGTGATTGCGAATATGTAACTAAAGCTGGTGTGAGTGATGGCAGGCAAGTATATAAA
>JAPXMM010000019.1:0-26102 GCA_033809015.1 Bacteroidales bacterium | reverse complement strand
GATTGGTATCGTGATGATGAGACTGGGGCTACATTTTGGCATGAGGGTAGTGAGAGTTTCATAGAAATAGACGGAGTAAGATATAGAAATATTGGAGCAACATATAGTAAATATAGCAATGGCATAAGAATTGATTTTCAACAGAATGAAGTTGTGAATGTAATTGATGTAGATCCTAATTTTAATTTAGAAGGGGGACAATATATTCCCCGACAATTTACAACGGATGATGGACAAGTAGTTTTTGTAGATTTTAGTTATACAACTATGGATGATAATAATGCATATAATGCTATTAGTATTGATGCTGTTTCACTATTTATTATGGGAGTGAATGAAACCAATAATACAGGGGCAAATATAAGTAAAATAGGAATATCTGCGACTACAAATGGAGAACATTCATCTTACAGTAGGCATTATATTGGCAAAGCAATAGATATTTGTACTATTAATAATAAACCAGTTGGAGCATCTAATGAGACTTTTAATTTACAAAAAGCAATAAATAACATAAATACTGTTAGAGAAAATTTCGGCCCTTATTTAAAAACAAAAAATGGCAAAGATTGGTACGTGCCAGGACATAATAATCATGTACATATTTCTGTAAATTAAAAAATAATTTTATGCAACAATTATTAATAATGGTTCTTTTGATTTTTAATAGCTTATTTATTAAAATAGATGGTAATTTCTTAATAGGCTTTGATAATTATGTTTTCTTTGCTCATTGTGAAGAATGTTTAGATGAACATCCTGCTTATGATATCCTATATTTCGATTTTATGAATAATAAAATAGACACATTTATCTGTGATATTATGTTTTTTGATTTTGAAAAAATCGATAGTGATAAATTTATATTTACTGATGGTCGTTCGATATATCAAGTAAATGTAAATGATATGAACAAAAAATTAATTTATAGTCTCTGTGATAGTAATAATATAATTTATGATCTAGTTTTTATAAATAATGAGCTATTATATTTTCAAGCTTCTTATGAAACTACCGGTAATAGAATGTTAATATATAAAATAAAAGATGATACTGCTATTTTACTAAATAGTGTGCCTTTTAGTGAGTTTGAATATCACGGTTTAATAAGTACTCTTAAGGGAGAAAATATTTATTTTACTACTGGACAAAATTTATATTTATTAGACAAAAGTAATAATTTATCTCATATAGCTAAAAATGTATATGAATTCTACAGTCTCCAAAATGTAATAATCTATGGTATGTATAATGAAAACCATCAATATGAATATAAAATCTTAAATTTAAAAACAAACAAAATAGATAATTTTTCATTCCCGAATAATTTTAATAAATTAAATTGGAGAAATTCAAATTTATTGAATATAAACAATAATTTATATTATTTTCAGAATAGCAAAATATTCACTTTATCAAATGATACATGGATAGAAATAGAAAAAGTGATAGTTTATGAAAATATAAATTTTAAAGTGTCAATAAATAATTTAAAAGAAACTGTGATAATATTTAAAAAATAACAAAATTGTTATTTAAAAAATTAGATACTGCAATAATCAACTTCTCTGATGGTTGGACTGAATATGAAGAATATCTGAAATAAAAGCATAAAGAGAAAAAGAATAAAAATTATTAATTTTACTTTATGAAATTAATTATGCAATACCGGCCCTTCAGCTAGCTATTCATTCCCCAGCAAAATTCTATATAAGCTCAAAACTCATCCATCAGGTTTTGTAAAACCCGCATTGGGAAATGATTTGTAATAAAACAAGCAAGCAGGTTTGGACAAAAGGGTTTACACTGTTTGAGCAAGCGATAGCTTGCGAGTTTGTAAACCCCAATGGGTGATTGCATAGTTTTATCAAATCATTTCCCCAGCGGTGACTTTTTTTGTTACTTTTTTTGTGTAGTTGACAAAAAAGTAAAATAAATAGAAATTTATTTCAAAAATATTCACTAAATACCCACTTTCTACTATTTATTCATCATCCAGCAAAATACTAGATAAGCTCAAAACTCATCCATTTGGTTTTGTAAATCCGCATTGGGAAATGATTTGTCATAAAACAAGCAAGCAGGGTTGGACAAAAGGGTTTACACTGTTTGAGCAAGCGATAGCTTGCGAGTTTGTAAACCTATTTCAGGACGAGACAATTTTTTTAAACATATCAAATTAGATTTATATGAAATATATCTATTATTGATACTTTCACAGTGATGATTTAGTTATCTCTTAACAGCTTATTCAAATATTTTAATTTCTAATTTGTAATTATATTAGTTTTACTAGATTTATTCACAAAGTGATAAAATAAAATTATGTATTTCTATCAAAAAAACGCAATGCTAATTCTCTGTCTTTGTAAATTTGTTGTATTAAATCCTCTACTCTATCAAATTTTATTTCGTCACGTATTTTTAGAAGAAATTCTATTTTGATTGGTTTATTATAAATCTCTTTATTAAAATCAAAAAGGTGTGCTTCTAGAGAAATATTGTTGAGTGAATATTGAAATGTAGGTCTAAAGCCGATATTCATTATACCTCTATATTGTTCATCTTCTACAAAAGCTTTTATTATATATACACCACTACCAGGAATGATTTTTTCATCAGCTATCTCACCAATATTAGCGGTAGGGAATCCAAGCTGACGACCTATTTTACTACCTTCTATCACTCTGCCTTTAATGAAATAATTATATCCTAAAAGTTTATTTGCTTCCGAGACAAAACCTTTTATTAATAAATTGCGAATCTTTGTTGAACTAATAAAGACACCATCCTCTACAAATGGTTGAAATTTATGTAAAAAGAAATTATATTTATATGACAATGCTTTTATATCTTCATAAGAGCCTGATCTATTTACACCAAAGCTATGATCATATCCCATAACTAAAGCTTTCATATTAAAATTTTCTTTTAATATTTTTACAAAATCTTCTGGTGTCAATTGTGAAAACTCTTTAGTAAATTTTTGAATATATACAATATCTACAGGCATCTGAGACAATATTTCTAATTTTTCTTCTAAAGTTGTCAGTAAAAAATGAGCTTGTATTTCCTCAGCTAATACAAATCGTGGATGTGGATCAAATGTAATTATCATATTAGCATATTGATACCGTCTAGCTAATTCATTGGCATACTCTATTACAAATCTATGTCCACGATGCACACCATCAAAAGTGCCAATACATATAGTAGTGGGTAGATTGATTGGTTTTGGTGTATATAAAATTTCCATCAATTAAGTTTATCAGTATGCAAAATTATATGTAAAAAATTAAATGTTATTCTATTCATCAACAAAATAATAAAATTTCTATTACTTCTACTTTCTATTATCTTGTCCCCACATTAGTTTATTTCTTAAAACTTTGTAAAAAGAATTATCTTCAAACTCTATTAATGGAAAATGATTTTTAGATTTTTTCAGAATAATTTGTTGTCCAGCTCTAATAACATGATTATTAGCATCAGCAGTCAATAAAATAGGGATATCAGGATATTTGACAATTAATTTTAATTCTGTATCATCACGTATCACTAAAGGACGACTTGTTAGATTGTGAGGAGCTATTGGAGTAATTACAAAATTAGCTGCAGTAGGTTCTAATATGGGACCACCACAACTTAATGAATAAGCTGTAGATCCAGTAGGAGTAGCTACTATCAAACCATCAGCCCAGTATGAACAAACAAAATTATCATTAATATATAATTCTATAGATATCAAATTCTGATCTTTATATTGCTTAATAGTTACGTCGTTGAGAGCATTATGAAATAGCAAAGTGTGATCCTTAATGTTTAGCTCTATAGTTGCCCTTTTAGAAATCTTATATTCATTATTTTTAATTCTATTCAAATACTCTAAAATATATTGTGGATTTCCCCAAGTGAGAAACCCTAACTTACCATAATTTATCCCATAAACTGGTAATTTATATTTTAAACTAATAGGTAAAGTATCTAATAAAGTGCCATCGCCACCAAGAGAAATTATACAACAATATTTATTCTTAAAATTATTATTTTCAATAATTATATTATCAAATTGTGATATTTTTTCTTTTATCATTTCATTATCACTTTGATTGTCAAAATATATTCCTACTTTACCATTTTCTTTTTCACAAAATAAACATATAGCTTGTATTGTATCAAAAAAGATATCTCGCCATTGAGAAAAGAAAATTAAAATATTCATAAATTAAATATTTAAAAATCTCATTAGAAAGTCATAATTATGTTTCAATTCTTCATAAAATTCTTCCTCTTGATATGAAGCATAGATTATGTAATCATATCTATTAAAGGTCTGCACAATAGGTGCTATATCCATTTTGTCTAATTTTAAAAAAACATATAATAAATTTTTATCTGAATCAGCATGAATAAATGTAGCCAGAATGTGAGCATCATTAGATTCTATTATACTAGCTATTTGCGTCATAGTATAATCTATTGGTTTAATTTCTAAAATGATAGTACCACCTGGATTATTTATATTCATAAATGGAGATAACTTTTGCAATAAATCTATACCTACTATAGAACCTAAATACTGCATATTAGAACTAGTAACTGGACAAATAGACAATTTATATTGACCTAAAAATTGTAATATATCAAAAATATGCGAATTTGACTGTACAGATACAATTGGAGTAGATAAATCTACATTACCTATTTGTGTATTATCATCTTTGATACCTAATAAATCTTCCTCATTTAAAATGCCAAGTAAAATATCATTATTTACAATAGGTAAATGAGAAACTTTCCATTCATTCATTAGCTCTCTAGCCTCTCTAATTGTAGTAGAAGTTTTAATTACTACAAATGATGAATATATAAAATCCTTTGCAAACATTTTTTTTCAAAATTATTATTATCCTAAAACAAAAATACAAAAAAAATTGTAATTATGATATTTATTAGATTCATTTTCTTAATAAGTTTAATTTCAAAAAAATAGCAATATAAATGAATAAAATATTAAATAATAATATTTTATTGAAATAGTTAAAATTTCTTTGCTTAATCCTTTAAACTCTTAAACTAATCAACTCCTAAACTTACAACTCATCACCCATCATCCATCACCCATCATCCATCACTCATCGCCTATCTTCCCTTCACCTCGTCTCCCTCTCTCCCAGTCACCCCATCTCCTCGTCACTTCTTAAATAAATAATAATATATCAAATAAATTATATAATTTTGAAGAAATAAAATATGATTTCATGCAAAACTAAATATTAAAAAATGAAAAAAATTATAATTATTTTATTTTTGCAAATATTTGCATTTCAGCTATATAGTCAGGAAAAAACATTTTTATCTACTGAATTTAATACAAATTATTATTATTATTTTTTAGGACAAAACAATAATAACAAGTTTAATTATGGTTTTTCATTACAAATTTCAGAAAATATAAATAAATTTAAAATTAGTTTCGAAGCAATATATGCCACAAAATATTACTGGGATAAACCATCTGAAGAATATAATAAATGTGAATATTTATTAAAAAATATTCGTTTGCAAATTATCGGTAATTACAAAATTATGTCAAAAAATACTTTTTCTATGTATATTTTAGGTGGTTTCGGTTTTGATCAAATAATAGACTATGATGCGAAATTATACTATATAAATGGTGATAGAGAAAAAATAAATAATATAAACATACAAAAAAATTTGGGTATTTCTGGTGTAATGGGATTTAATTTTTCAAAATTAATAAGTGATAGAGTAGCTTTAAATTTATCACCTAAATTTTATATTACTATTAAGCAAGATCATGAACCATATAGCCCATCATTAGGTCCTATTTATGAACCATTTTACGGAATTCCTATTGACGATTTATTTACATTTAATTTATCTATTGGTATAGAATATTTATTCAACAAACATATAAAATGAAACAAATATTAAAAATCATTTTATTTTCATTATTCCTATTTTCTCTAACAGCCTATAGTCAATCTATTAAAAAAAATTATTTAGGTTTCGGTGCATATGCTGGTGAAGGTACTGGTGTATTTATTGATTTTAGAATTTCTCCAAAAGTGAATATTGAGTGGGATTTTGCTTATCATGAGCTATTTTATAAGTATGATTATTTAAAAAAAAATATAATAATGCATCTTTAATCCATTTAGATTATAATAATGTTTTCAGCACTTCTATACTTATCAATCATAAAGGTGAAATATTAAAAAATAAACTTTATTATTATCTGGCTATTGGACCACAAATTAGAATCATTCCCAAGCATACTACATTTTTTAATGAAAATATTTCACTACCACCCAATCTAATAATTATTGATGATCCAGAAACAAATTCATATTTTGAATTAGGATTAAATCCACTAATTGGTATTTTATATAAATTTAATAACAATTTATCTATATTCGGTAATATAGGCACATACACAGAAATAGCAGAAACATCATCTGGAAATTTTAAATTTTATACAAAAGATGTATTTTTATGGACAAATTTTCAATTTCGCATTGGTATTAGTTATTATCTAGATAAGAAAATAAAATCAGTGTAATGAATGTACGAACAGTATATTTCAAATGACTCATAGTTAGCTCAACCTGAATTATTTACTTGATTTTTATGATTAAATATAATGTGAAAAGTTATTTTGTAAAAAAATTATTTTATTAGGTGTTTAGATAATACAGTTTCACAAATATTTTTTTAATAATAGAATAACTCAAAAATTAATTATCGGCTCGAATTAATTCCGCATTGGGAAAAGATTTGATATAAAACATATGTAAATTTTATCAAATCATTTCCCGAGCTGAGACTTTTATTTTGTGGCTTTTCTCTGATGGTGGCTTCGATACGAGCTTCGTTCTACTCAGCCACCATCAGAGAAAAGTTAAATATTATCTGCTATTTCTGGTGGGGGATTATGTCTTTGACGCATTTGCATTACAAATTTTAATTCCCATTTCCTTGACTTATAATAGCTATAAGATAGTATCACACCAATAAACCAGCCGATAGGTATTCCTAGCCATATACCTAAGGTTCCTAGATGTTTAGAAAGCATATAAGAAAATGGAATACGTACAATCCAAATCGCAGCTAAGGTTATTAACATACTAACCATGGTGTCGCCGCTACCTCTGAATACAGACTGATAAGCAAACATCACTGCATATAGTACATAAAAATAATTTAGTACCCTCAAATATTCACTACCTATATTAATCACATTTATATCTTTAGTAAAAATAGTCATTATAGATTTACTAAAAATAATTATCAAAATAGATATAATAATCGTCATGCTGACTGTCATACGTAGAGTTTCTTTTAGTCCATTTTTAATTCTTTTAAATTCTAAAGCTCCTGCGTTTTGTGCTACGAAATTAGCTAATGCTGATGAGAAAATGAATGCAGGTATTCCAGCTATAGCATCTATCCTAGTAGCTACTGAATAGCCAGCAATAGCATCGGTGCCAAATGATGCTACTAAACTCATCAAAACTACTGCATTAATAGCTATTACAAATTGCTGTATGCCACTAGGCAAGCTTATTTTCATTATATATTTGAAAATATTTTTATAAAATTTCATTTCTTTTATCTTTATTGATATAAAAGGATGTTTCTTGTTTATATATACTATCATCAGTATCAATGCTAATATCTGACCTATTACACTAGCCCAAGCAGTAGATGTCAATCCTAAATGGAATACAGCTACAAACACATAATTTAAAATGAAATTTACAATAATACTAAAAATCAAAAAATATAGCGGCGTCACAGAATCTCCTATACCTCTTAAAACTGCATTGGTAGCATTAAAAGGAAAAGCAAATAAGAAACCTAAACAAAATACATTAAAATATGAGGTGGCTTGAGATAATATTTCTGGTTGTGCTCCCAATAGTTTCAATAAATATTTGCCAGTAGCTATAGAAAAGGTAGTCATTATTACAGCGAAAATCACTAATACTATGTAGCTTGTACTAATAGATTTTTTCAAATTATCATATTGCTTACTACCATAATATTGTCCAATTACTATAGATAATCCAATTGTGAAACCTATTATTAAAGAAGTAACTGCAAATATTATTGGAAATGATATTCCTACTGCTGCTAATGCTTCTTTTCCTAAGTAATTGCCTACTATGAAACTATTAATTAATGAATATAGATTTTGTAATACGCTACCTACTATCAAAGGAACTGCATATTTTAATATTGTTTTTCGTTCATCTCCTGTAGTTAAATCTAACATTTTAGCCATACTTCAAAGTTTTAATTAGTTAATATTGTTAAATATATAAAAATCACTCTATTACAATATTGTTATATTTATTCATTGCTCTATCTATCCCCTCAAATGCCCAAGTATAAATAGCATCAGAAGCTACTGGAAAAACTTTGGCTATTTGTTCCCATTGATCTTTTGGCCATTTTTCTAGAACATAATCTATTTGTTGACCTGGCAAATAATTATTGTCAATACCAATACGCATACGAGGGATTTGTTCAGTTTTTAATGTTTCTATAATATGTCCTAGCCCTTTGTGAGTGCCAGCACTTCCTTTTGCTTTTATTCTAATTTTACCTAATGGCAATTCTAAATCATCATAAATAATTAAAGTATTTGATAATGGTATTTCAAGCATTTTGAACCAGTAATTTACTGCTTTGCCACTCAGATTCATATATGTAGTTGGTTTTATGCAAATAAATAGTTTATTTTTAATTTTTACATCAGCTCTGAAAGCATATCTATCTTGCTTAAAATTAGAGGAATATTTTTCTACAAAATATTCTAATACATCGAAACCTACATTATGTCTAGAGTGTTCATATTCATAGCCTATATTTCCCAGTCCAACGACTAAATATGTATTATCTGCCATTGTAAATCAATCGAAATTCTTTGTTTCAACTAATTTTCCATTTTCATCATAAAAACACCATTTACCATATGGTTTCCCATCTTTGTAAGAACCTTTAATGCGAATGTTACCATTTTCATAATAGGTTGCACTTTTGCCAATTCTTGTCCCATTTTCATATTTGCCCTCAGACCACAATTTCCCATTTGGGTGATAGTATTTCCACTCGCCGTGACGCAATTCATTATTTATACCGCCAGTATATTGTAGTTTCCCATTGGGATAGTATTCTTCTATTTTTACTTTATTATTATCTTTATCAAAGTAATATACGACCTTTGGGTTGCCATTCGGATAAGATTCTTCTATTACTTTTTTTAATTCTTGTTTACAACTAGTAAATAGTGTGATAGTAAATAAAATGAAAATAAATTTTGTAATATTTCTCATTTTTTAAGTCGTTTATTTAAAATATTTAACACATCATTAGTTATTTCTAAACTAGGGTTAGCATAAAAGATTGCTCCTTCATCAGAATATCCTAAAACATAATCAAAGCTATTTTCAGGAGGTAAATTATTAATAGCATTTTTTATACTATCTAAGATTTCGGTTTGCATAGACATTTGTAATTGATGAATTTGGACATCATATTGATCGCGTAGAGTTATGAGCTGCTGTTGTTCATTCATCAATTGTTGTTCACGTCTATTAGCCTCATCCTTAGTGATTATTTTACCTGATTGCATATCATTTTGGTATGCTTGCATATTTTTTTGTAAGCTATTTTGCTTATTCATCAAGTCTGTTTCTAACGAGGTTATCTGCCGTTGCAATCTATTCTGTAAAGTATCTACTAATGGATACTTAGACATGATAGTATCTACATTAATATGAGCTATTTTACCAGAAGTAGCTGTAGCAATTGTCGATTTTGGAGATTTTTTTATTGGCACAAATTGCAATATTATTAATACTATCACCAAAACAGAAAGTATCAATTGCCACCAAAAGTTGCCATTATAATTATTTTTGCATTTTTTAGTTGATTGATTTTCTTGATTTTCAATAGGAGCAGAAAAATTATTCTCTGGCTCATTAGTACTATTGTTATTAATTAAATCTTTTTCTTCTTCCATAATTTTATTTTTTAAAAAATGTTAATAGAAATTAATTACCCATTTCTGAGATAAATTTGATGCGCATTAGACGAATTTCTTCTTCAGTATATTCGTTTTCACCAAGTTCTTCTAAAGCTTGCTGAATGTCATCTGTGCTAGCAGTTCTGAAATAATCATAAATTTCTTCTTGATGATAAGGATCTATGACGTCATCGATGAAATAATCTATATCGATACGTATGCCACTAGCAACGATTTTATCTATTTGATCGAGTAGTTCATCAAAAGATAAATTTTTGGCATTAGCAATTTCATCGAGAGGGATTTTGCGGTCGATGCTTTGAATAATAAATATTTTAAGACTAGAAGCGTTAGCAGATGATCTAATGATAATATCATTAGGACGTTCTATTTCATTCTCGTCTACATATTGCTTTATCAGATCTACAAAAGGCTGACCATACTTTTGGGCTTTTCCTACACCTACACCAGTGATATTTTGCAATTCATCCAGTGTAATAGGATATTGTATAGTCATTTCCTCTAATGAGGGATCTTGAAAGATGACAAATGGTGGTAGATTATTTTGTTTTGCTATTTGATTGCGAAGATCTTTAAGCATTTTGAGCAATATCATATCAGCACCAGAGCCACCTTTCATTTTCATTTCATCATCTAATTCCTCATTGTCATTAGAAAAATCTCTATCTCTTGTAAGCATAATACTTTTCGGGTTTGTTAAAAATTCTCTTCCTTTTTCTGTTATTTTTAAGACACCATAATTATTGATATCTTTTTTTAAAAAATTCAAAATTAATATTTGTCTAATAATTGAATTCCAAAATTTTTCGTCGTTTTCTGCACCAGCACTATAACTTTCTAGTTTTTCAGCTTTGAAATGTTTCAATGAAGCTTTATCTTTGTCGTTACCAAGAAGGATTTTAACAATCATTTTAGCTTTATACTGTTCTTTTGTCTCATCAATAGCTTTTAAAACAGTTAAAATTTCTTTTTTAGCATCAAACTGTGTTTTAGGATAGATACAATTATCGCAGCTATGACAATTATCTTCTTTGTAATCTTCTCCGAAATAGTGTAAAAGCAATTTTCTTCTACAAATAGTACTCTCTGCATAAGAAATAGTCTCATACATTATCAAGTCAGAAATTTCTTTTTCAGCAACGCCACGATTATTTTGCTCCATTTTATCAAACTTAATCAGATCATCTTCATTATAAAAAGCTATGCAATCACCTTCGCCACCATCTCTACCAGCTCGTCCCGTCTCTTGATAATATGCTTCTAGGCTTTTGGGCATGTCATAATGAATAATGTATCTGACATCTGGTTTGTCAATTCCCATGCCAAAAGCTATTGTAGCAACTATAATGTCTATATCTTGTCTCAGAAATAAATCTTGTGTTTGTCGTCTCACAGCTCCACTCAAGCCAGCATGATATGGTAATGCTTTGAAACCATTAGCTTGCAACAATTCTGCAATTTTTTCAGTTGTTTTTCTCATCATACAATAAACTATACCACTTTTGCCCTCTCTTTCCCTAACTATTTGGATTATTTCTTTATTAATATTTTTAGTTTTAGGTCTCACCTCATAATACAGATTTGGTCTATTAAAACTAGAAATATAAATATTTGGATTTTTTAATTTTAAATTTTTGATAATATCTTCTTGCACTTTAGGAGTAGCGGTAGCAGTAAGAGAAATGACAGGTACATCTTGGCCTATAGTATCTATCATTGGTCTGATCATGCGATATTCTGGTCTGAAATCATGCCCCCATTCAGAAATACAATGTGCCTCATCAACAGCAAAAAAAGATAACTTCAATGTTTTGAAAAATTCTGTATAAGATTCTTTTTTTAATGATTCTGGAGCTATAAAAAGCATTTTAGTTTTGCCATTTGAGAGATCTTCGAATATTTGTTTTAGTTCTCTACGTGGTAAAGTACTATTTAGCATATGTGCTATTTTGTCATCAGCATAAATATTTCTGATAATATCTACTTGATTTTTCATTAATGCTAATAAAGGAGAAATAATTATTGCTGTTCCTTCATATAATAATGCTGGTAATTGATAAGTAAGAGATTTACCTCCACCAGTAGGCATCACTACAAAAGTATCTTTGCCATTTAACAAACTATTAATGATCTCTTCCTGATATAGTTTGAAATTATCATAACCAAATACAGTCTTTAGCACATGATAAATATCTTCTCTTGTTATTTTCTTTGCTCCGATAGTTTCACTTCCCATTACAAACACGTTTTTTTTTCTTTGTTTTTTGTAAAGTTATTAACTTTTTTACAAATAAAAAATATTTATGTTATTTTAGACTATTATAAAAGTTTTTTTGTTAAGCTCTTATATATCATTGATAATAATATTTTTTATGTATACAAATTTATAAAAAATTTTTATATCATATTTTTTCTTTTTTATAATTATTAAAAGTCGTTTTATAATGAAAATTTCATTTTTAGGTATATAAGTTTATAAATGTAATAACTTACTAAAATTTAACTTATATTTGTAAAAAAAATATGAAAAAATTTATTTTCCTTGTTTTAATGTTAATAACTATGAATATGATTAATGCACAACAATTACAATATCCTAAAACTAAAAAAGTAGATATTGTAGAAAATTACCACGGTACGATGGTGGCTGATCCATATCGATGGTTAGAAGATGAAAATATTCCAGAGACTAAACAGTGGATACAAGAACAAAATAAACTCACATTCTCATATTTAGAAAAAATCCCATTTAGAGATAAATTGAGAAAATATTATGAAGAAATATGGAATTACGAGCGTATGGGTACACCATCAGAAAGGCAAGATAAACTTTATTATTTTAAAAATACCGGTTTGCAAAATCAAAGTGTGTTTTATCAAAAAGATATTAAATCTGGCACAGAACGAGTAATTTTAGATCCTAATCAATGGGATACTAAGGGTACAACTGCATTAAGTGCTTTATCTTTTTCTCATGACAATAAATATTTAGCCTTTGGCATTTCTAAAGCTGGCAGCGATTGGGTAGAAATTTTTGTTTTTGACATGAATGCCATGCGATTACTACCAGACCATATCAAATGGGCTAAATTCACTGATATTGCTTGGTATAAAGATGGCTTCTATTATAGCGGATATGAAATCAAAGACAGTTCTAAAGCTTTAACAGCAAAAAATGAATACCACAAAGTTTATTATCATAAGCTGGGCACTACTCAGCAAAAAGATAAATTAACTTATGAGAATAATGATTATCCACTTAGAAACTATTCTATTCAAATAGATAGAAATGAAAAATATGCCTTTTTATATGAAACTGAGGCTACCAGTGGCCTACAATTATATGTTTCTAAACTACCAATAAAAAATAATAGTTTCCAATTATTATTTAGTGGTTTCGAAAATGATTATGCTCTAGTAGATATTATTGACAATGTGGCTTATTTTATGACAAATGATAATGCTCCTAATTATAAATTAATAAAAGTAAATCTGAAAAAGCAGCCTTTTCAGATAGAAACTGTAATAGATGAAACTAAAAATGTATTAAATGGTATCTCTGCTACTAAGGACTATTGGGTGATTCACTATCAGCAAGATGTGAAAAGTAAAATGTATTTAGCTGATAAAACTGGTAAAATATTGAATGAAATTGAACTGCCTACTATGGGCACAGTTACTGGTATTAGCACATATTATGAGCATAATAATATATATTTCACTTTCACCTCATATATATATCCACCTACTATATTTAAATATGATGCTGATGCTAAAAAAATGACTGAATTTTTCAGAACATCAATGAAATTTAATCCAGACAATTATATCACTGAGCAAGTGTTTTATAAATCTAAAGATGGTACCAAAATACCTATGTTTATAACACATAAAAAAGATATTAAATTGGATGGAAGCAATCCAACATTACTATATGGATATGGTGGCTTCAATATTAGTGTACTGCCAACATTTAATATTACTATACTTCCTTTTCTAGAAAAAGGTGGCATATATGCAGTCCCTAACATTAGAGGTGGAGGAGAATATGGCAAGGCATGGCACGAAGCGGGTACAAAAGAGAGAAAACAAAATGTTTTTGATGATTTCATAGCTGCTGCAGAATATTTAATAGCACATAATTATACTTCTCCATCTAAATTAGCTATAAATGGTGGCTCTAATGGTGGACTATTAGTAGGTGCAGTGATGACTCAGAGACCAGATTTATTTAAAGTAGCTTTGCCTGCTGTAGGTGTAATGGATATGCTACGTTATCATAAATTCACAATTGGCTGGGCATGGGTTGGAGACTATGGTAGCAGCGACAATCCTGAAGATTTTAAATATTTATATGCATATTCTCCACTTCATAATATTCGTGAAGGTGTAGAATACCCTGCTACTTTAGTAACTACTGCAGATCACGATGATAGAGTAGTACCATCTCATTCATTTAAATTTATTGCTACCTTGCAAGAAAAACAAACTGGTAATAATCCTGTATTGATAAGAATAGAAACTGAAGCAGGCCATGGTGGTGGCAAACCAATGTCTAAGGTAATAGATGAGGTAACTGATGTTTTTGCTTTTATGATGTATAATCTTGGTATGGATTTTTAATATCCAAATATATTTTTTGAAATGAGAAATTGGATTATTTATATTATTTCAATAATTTTTGCGTGTGTTATAGCATATTTCCAAAGAATTACTGGACCTACTTATCCAGTAAGTGACAAAGTGTATTATAAAGGAAATGAAATTAAATATGAGCTTCCTCGCAGTGCAGATACTAAAAAAGATGCTGAGATTGTGATAGAAGTCGGAGACACGACAGCTAATGGACTACTGATTTACAAAAGATTCAAAAGTAATGATGATTGGCAAATACAGACTATGAAATACGAAAATGGCAAGTTGATAGGCTCACTACCACAATTATCAGCAGCTGGGAAAATGATCTATGAGGTAGTGCTTAAAGACCACGACAAACAAATAATTCTAAATAATAAGGGGAAACATGTTATATTGAGATACAAAGATCCTGTACCAGCCTTTGTTTTGATACCTCATATTTTATTAATGTTTTTATCTATTTTCTTTGCTATAGGTTCAATATTTTTTGTAATTTTTAATAAAGAAAAGCAATTGCACAATTTTGTCTATGGAGCTTTTATTTCTATTTTGATTGGAGGAATGATATTAGGACCAATAGTGCAGAAATATGCTTTTTGCTCATTCTGGACAGGCTGGCCAGTAGGTAACGATCTCACTGACACCAAAACACTTATATCACTGATATTTTGGATTATAGCCATTTGGCAAATGAGAAAAAATAAAGCTCATTATAAAACTTGGATATTAGTGGCCGCAGCTATACAAATATTAATTTATTTTATTCCACATAGCTTATTTGGTAGTGAGATAGATTTTACAGAAATAGGATAATTCGAAATAAAAAATCGATGAATTATACTATTCAATTGCTAAGCAAAGAATAGAAAACGTTTTTATAGATGACAACTTCAAATTTACTGAAAATATTATCAATAATACTCTCCGTATCGATTTTTCTGATGCTACTAATAAATGAGGTCGTCAAAAATTTTTTCTAAAAAATAAATTATTGAAAGATTATAGATATAAAAATTGTTTACTATTTTGTATTTCGTCTTTTACATTTTTCAATCATTTCATTTTTTTCTGTTAATTTCGAAAAAAATTTATAATTTTTATGAATCATCCACTTCATTTATACAATAGTATTACTAAAAATGTAGAACAATTTGTTCCTATTAATGAGCCTTTTGTAGGTCTTTATGTTTGTGGTCCCACTGTTTATGGTGATCCACATCTAGGACATGCTCGTCCTGCTATTATTTTTGACGTTTTATTTAGATATTTGAAAAAGCTAGGTTATAAAGTGCGTTATGTTCGTAATATTACAGATGTAGGTCATCTAGAAAATGATGCTGATGAAGGTGAAGACAAAATTCAAAAAAAAGCTCGTCTAGAACAATTAGAACCTATGGAAATAGTAAATTACTATACTCGTAGATATCATCAAGCTTTAGATTTGCTCAATACTTTGCCTCCTTCTATCGAGCCTTTTGCTTCAGGTCATATACCTGAGCAAATTGAATTAATTCAAGAAATTTTAAATAATGGGTATGGATATATTTCTAATGGTTCAATATATTTTGATGTTGTTAAATATCAAAATGATACTAATTTATATGGCATTTTAAGTGGTCGTAAATTAGAAGATCTGCTGGCTCATACTAGAGAATTGCAAGGGAAAGAAGAGAAAAGAAGTCCTTATGATTTTGCTTTGTGGAAAAAAGCTTCGCCACAGCATATCATGCAGTGGAATTCTCCTTGGAGTAAAGGTTTTCCTGGGTGGCATTTAGAGTGTTCTGTAATGGGTGCTAAATATCTTGGGGTACCATTTGATATTCATGGAGGTGGCTTAGATTTACAATTTCCTCATCATGAGTGTGAAATAGCTCAATCTGTTGCTGCTAGAGGTGTGCAACCTGTCAAATACTGGGTACATAATAATCTTATCACTATCAATGGGCAAAAAATGAGCAAAAGTCTAAATAATTTTATTACTCTCGAGCAACTTTTTAATGGTACGCATCCAGCATTAGAAAATGCTTTCTCACCAATGGTCGTTAGATTTTTTATTCTACAAGCTCATTATAGAAGTCCTTTAGATTTTTCTAATGAAGCCTTGAAAGCTGCTGAGAGTGGATTAGATAGATTATCAAAAGCTTTTAATAAAATTGACAAACTATCTGCAAATACAGAAGTTTCTAATTCAAATTTATTTGAAATTAAAAACAAGATTTTAGATGCTTTAAATGATGACCTAAACACTCCTATAGCTATTGCTAACCTTTTCGAAGCAGTTAAAATTATTAATTTAGCTTCTGAACAAAAAATTAATTTAAATAATAATGATATTGATATACTACATTGGATGAAAAATATTTTTATCGAAAATATTTTAGGTATAAAGATAGAAAAAACTCAAAGTACGCATGATATAGCTCCTTTTATTGAATTAATTTTAGACATTAGAACACAACTAAAACAGCAAAAAAATTATGTTTTGGCTGATGAAATAAGGAATAGATTAAAAAATTTGGGTGTTATTGTTAATGATATTAAAGATAAATACACATGGGAAATAGAAGATTAATATTAAGTTTGACAATATTTTTGTTTTTTACAACTTTATTTTTAGAAAGTTGTAAAAAAAATATTGATAAAGATACCGATAAACAGCAAAAAACTGACATTAAAGTACCGAATTTCGATTCTGATAGAGCATATGAATTTATAGCTAAACAAGTTTCTTTTGGTCCTAGAGTACCTGGTACTAATGCTCATACTCTCTGCGGTAATTGGTTAATAAACAAATTAGATAGTTTGGCAGATACTGTTTATGTGCAAACTTTTAAAACTCGCATTTATACTGGCGAAATCAAAGAAGGTAAAAACATTATTGCACAGTTTAATCCTACTCTTCAAAATAGGATTTTACTTTCTTCTCATTGGGATAGTCGTCCATATGCAGATCATGATCCTGATCCAAATAATCACAATTCACCTATACCTGGAGCTAATGACGGTGCATCAGGTGTGGGCATCTTATTAGAATTAGCAAATTTACTCAATGAAAATCCGCCTGCTATAGGTATAGATATTGCTTTTTGGGATTTGGAAGATTGGGGAGAACCTCAAAATGTACAAACTAGCAACGGAGAATTTTGGTGTCTCGGTAGCCAATATTGGTGCAGAAATAAATTACCTTTAAATTATAATGCTAATTATGGAATTCTTCTAGACATGGTAGGAGCTAGTGATGCCACATTTTATTATGAAGGTATTTCTAATGAATATGCACCAGCAATATTAAAAAAAGTTTGGGATATTGCAGCTAAATTAAGTTATAATAAATATTTCATTCCAGAAAATGCAACGCCTATTACTGATGATCATTTGTATCTCAATACTATAGCAAATATCCCGACTATCAATATTATTCATCAAGATAAGAATAGCTCAACTGGTTTTTACCCTTACTGGCATACAATGGGCGATGATATAGATAAAATAGATAAAAATACTTTGTCTGCGGTAGGCAATGTTTTAGCATATTTTATTTATAATGAAAAATAAATATGCGAGTAGTCATTCAACGTGTCAATAGTGCTGCTGTCAAGATTAATGATAATGTTATTAGTTCTATAAATAAAGGCTTATTATTGCTTATTGGTTTTGAGGAAGAAGAGACTATAGTAGATATGCAATGGTTAGCTAATAAAATTATTAATTTACGCATATTTAATGACAGTGATGGATTAATGAATTTATCAGTAGCAGATATCAATGGCGATATTCTAGTTGTTAGCCAATTCACGTTGTACGCATGGACTAAAAAAGGTAATAGGCCATCTTTCTCGCGTGCAGCTTCTTATGAAATTGGTGAAAAATATTACAACACATTCCTTGAAATTTTACAAAATAGCTTCAATAAAATAATATTTAAAGGAATATTCGGTGCAAATATGCAAATCAACCTCACCAATGATGGACCTGTTACAATAATTATGGATACTAAAAACAAAGATTTTTAATAATCTATTTATAATTGTAATATTTTTCCCAAAACTATTATAAAATTGATAAAAATATATTAAATTTGCTAATGAAGTAAAAGAAATGAATATTTTAATCCACTTATTTTTTTCACAAAATGATGAAAATATTATTTTGGGAAATTTCATAGCAGATTATATAAGAGGTATTAATAGAATAAAAGGTTATCCTCCACAAATACAATCTGGTATTAAACTTCATCAATGGATTGATAATTATTCTGATAATAATTTAATTGTTAAAAAATCTATTTCTATATTTAGTCCATCATTAAAACACTACGCACCAGTGGCAGTAGATGTCATTTACGACCATTTCATGTCTAATAATTGGGAAAAATTTTCTAGTAAATCATTATTTAATACAATAGATGAGTTCTATACTATTTTAGAGAATAATTATAATATTTTACCAAATAAAGCCAAAAAAGCAGTCGACCATATGGTAAAAAATAATTGGCTAATGATGTACAAAGACTTATCTGGACTAAAAAATATATTTGAATGGATGGATACACGTGCTTCTTTTGAAGCTAATTTAATTAATTCCATTGAGATATTAATAAAGTATTATTCAGAAATAGAAAATGATTTTTTTTCATTTATAAACAAAATGATAATAGATTTCGACAAAATAAAATCGGATATTATAGAATAGCACTTTAATTTTTTTCTTTACCAGTTATGTAAAGAAAGAAATTAAGAAAAATCTCCGATAGGAAAATTTGGTATTGCTATAGCTTACGATTTATTGTAAAGGTATTCAATTATTACAAAAATTTTTAGCAAAATTTATTATCTAAATGCACTATTTCAATAATTTTTAATCAATTTTTCCCAAATAATTTCATCATTTATGTCAGTGATTTTTATAAGATAAAGTCCATTTTTTAGATTATTAATATTGATATTCTCTTGCTGATTAATTTGATATTTTTTACCCATTATGTCGTAAATTTCTATAGATTTAATTTGATTAAAATTTGAAATTGTAAATGAATTATTAGTAGGATTAGGATATATAATAAACCTTTCTGAGAGTGAAAAATCATAAATATTATTTGAATGTAATATCGGTAAAGAAATACTAGAAGTATGATCTGTTTCGAAATATAATGTATTAGTAGCTATCATGGTATCTCCTGCTGTATACATTTGCCTGCCATTATTAAGATTATTATCATATTTGGGATAATTTGATGATGAAATATCTATTCTGATTTTATGTCCTGGTAAAAATGTATATGCAGTATGAGGCAAAACTATATCAATTTTATAAATGACACCATTTACCATAGAAGCTGTATCACTGGTTTGGTAGCCATTTCTGAAACGCATCCTTTTAATTCCATCATTTATAAGTATAGATCTATTATCGGGATAAACATCACAGAATCTAATGGCAAAATCTGTATCTTTGGAATTACTACTTATGAATAAAGTAATTTTTACTTTACCAAATATTCTAACAGGTTCATTAAGTGTAGCAGAAGTAAAGATGAGCAAATCATTTCTAGATTCTACTATTTGTGACTGATCATATGGGCCTTGCAATAAATCTTGTCGTAATGTAGTGCCACCATATGTGGGTGATGGATCTGCTGGATTGTAAATAAAATATTCATTTTGGTTTTGCACATCTGGAGGAATTGTTGTGAGAAAATGATCTCCATTCAAAAACATTTGTAATGTATCAATATCTATAGCAGACAAACTAGTTGTTTGTTGCCATTGGTTATCACCTATTTGGTAATATTGTACTACAGGTTCATTATTCCATCCATTGTTAATATTTTTAAGGTAAAAATCCAAAAAACGTAACGAAAGAGAGTCATTCCAATTGCTAGCATTATAAAAAAATAATTCGCCCTGTTGGCTAGAACCTACTTGTGATATTCCATGTCCACCGTGTACCCATGGTCCCATTAATAGCTTATGTTGAGAAGCTGTTGGTGATTGCTGCAGAGCATTAAAAAAAATAAGCATTTGATCTATTGTATGATCGTACCATCCACCAATCATAAAAAAAGGGACATTAATAGATGAAGGATAAAAAGTACTATTTTCTACAAATTGCCATTGCAAATTATAAAAATGATTACTCAAGAGCCATGTAGAAAAACCAAAACCTAAATTATCTAGTTGCTCCACATATTCTGTCCTATATACTCCACCCGGGAAATATTCTAGATATGTCATTTGTGGATTTGCTACCAAAGGCACACAACAAACGAGATGTGGAGGTTGCTCTTTTGCAGTTTCGAATTGTATTTTGCCAAGAGCTGAACCACCATAAGTACCTATTTTACCATCACTC
Source organism: Bacteroidales bacterium (assembly GCA_033809015.1). Taxonomy (GTDB): domain Bacteria; phylum Bacteroidota; class Bacteroidia; order Bacteroidales; family DTU049; genus DTU049. Next base: position 5,032 of record JAPXMM010000019.1, on the reverse strand, counting down.
CATGATTGCTGTGCTATCCATTCTACAATATCATAACCATCTAGACCTCTATCATAACCTAATACATATGCAGCAGAGCTACCATAGAAACCTCTCCAATCTGTAATCACAAAATTATATCCATAATCTTCTATATTCTGACCCACTAATGGTAGATTTAGTCTATAATATATCCTATTATATGGAGTTTGAATTAGTATCGTTGGTCGTGGGTTTGTAGAATCTATAATATATATATCTGCAGCTATTTTTTTGCCATCACGCATAGTTATAGAGTCTACAATTGGAGTATATATTTGTGCTATCAAAATATTTGATATACAAATAAAAATTAAAACCATTGATTTATACACAATTTTAAAAATTTTTTGATAATAATTTTTAAAATTAATATTTTTTATGATTATTAAAGTGTAAATAAAATATTTCAATGAATTTTTTATTAAAAATATATAGATAATTATTTTATTAAAACAAAAAAATAATTACTTTTGCATAAAATATTATTTGTGCATAGTCAAGCTTTAGTAATTATACCTACATACAACGAAATAGAAAATATAGAGCTTATTATTAAAACTGTATTTTCATTACCAGAAGCTTTTGATATTTTAGTAGTAGATGATAATTCACCTGATGGCACAGCTGATATTGTGAAAAAAATGATTCCGCAATATCCAGATTCATTACATTTATTATTACGAGAGCAAAAAGAAGGATTAGGTAGAGCATATATAGCAGGTTTCAAATGGGCTCTAGAGCAAGGTTATGAATATATTTTAGAAATGGATGCTGATTTTTCTCATAATCCTGCCGACTTAGTTAGATTATTAGCTACTTGTAGAGACGAAGGTTATGATTTGTCTATTGGCTCTCGCTATATTTCAGGTATTACAGTGATGAATTGGCCACTATCTCGAGTACTTTTATCTTATTTCGCTTCTAAATATGTAAATCTAATCACTGGAATGCCTATTAAGGATTCTACAGCTGGTTTTGTATGCTATAGAGCTAAATTTTTATCTTCCATAAATTTAGATAAAATATCATTTGTAGGATATGCTTTTCAGATAGAAATGAAATACTATGCATATAAGCTTGGATATAAAATCAAAGAAGTACCAATAGTATTTTCTGAACGTATAAGAGGACAATCTAAAATGAATAAAAAAATTGTTTTTGAGGCAATGTGGGGAGTACTACAGCTACGTTTTCATAATACAAAAAAAATTATAAAATCATAATGGACAATTATCATATCATAAATGTCCATATTATTAATGAAGGTCTAATATCTTGGGGCGAAGTTTTCATTTCTAAAGGAATTATTGAAAAAATAAATTTTAATATTACCAGTAAAACACCAACAAATTATCAACAAATTGATGGCAATGGTAACTATTTAATTCCAGGAATAATAGACACACATGTGCATTTTCGTGAGCCAGGCTATAATGATAAAGCTAGCATTTATACAGAATCATTAGCAGCTCTCTATGGTGGTGTCACTTCATTTATAGATATGCCAAATACTCTGCCACCTACTACTGATAAAAACCTTTTAGAGCAGAAATTAGATATTGCGAGTAAAGATTCTTTTATTAATTATAGCTTCTATCTGGCAGCTGTAGATGATAATTTCTCTGAAATACAAAAAATAGAGCCTAATGAATTAGCTGGTATAAAAGTATTTTGGGGAAATACTACTGGCAATCTGTCTCTCAATAATCCAAATGTAATTAATCAAGTTTTTCAGTTGCCATATTTGATAGCTGTACATGCTGAGGATAATACTACAATCAACTTAAATAAAGAGTTGTATTTAGACCTTTTTGATGACGACGTTTTTATTCATCCAATTATTAGAAATATAGATGCATGCATCAATGCAGCCAAAGATATTTTATCTATTGCATGCAATTATAATACTCGTTTGCATTATTTACATATTTCTCATATAAATGAACTAAATTATATTTATAAATTAAAAAATAAACTTTCTAATTTGTCTATAGAAACTTGTCCACATTATTTATATTTCGATTTATCAGATTATTGTACTTATGGCAATTTAATAAAAGTAAATCCATCTATAAAATCTACTAAAGAGCAAAGATTGCAATTATTAAATTCTTTAAATTTAATTGATACTATTGGTAGTGATCATGCTCCATATTTGAAAAATGAAAAATTAAATTCTTATGAATTGTCTCCATCGGGCATACCGTCTATTCAACACGAATTAGGTCTGATGTGGGCTCTAGCAGAAAAGAATTTTTTGTCTTTACCAGATTTAATAAATAAAATGGCTCATAAACCAGCTCAAATATTTAGAATTGATAAAAGAGGTTTTATTCGAGAAGGATATTACGCAGATTTAGTATTAGTAAAGAATAATGCTAATGAATTAATAACTAGTGATAAACTGAAATATAAATGCGAATGGAGTCCATATGAGAATTTTACAATTCCAATTACTATTGATAAAGTATGGATAAATGGACAAATGATGCTCGATGATAATGCGATAATTCATAATAAATCTGCATTACCTCTACATTTTAATAATCCAAAATAATTTTTAATAATAGAAAAATTTTAACTAATTTTGACATTTGATTAAAAATTTAAAAAGCTAAATAAATACTAATGAATGTAAATAATTGCTATAAAATATTAGGTATAGATCCAGGATCTAATATAACAGGTTACGCTATAATAGGAGTAGATAATTATAATCTATTTACTATAGACATAGGATGTATAAATGTAAAGAAGGTAAAAGATCACTTTGAGCGAATAAAAATAATACATAAAACTGTGAAAGAATTAATATATTTTCACAAGCCAAATGTATTGTCAATAGAGGGGCCTTATTATGGGCAAAATGTTCAATCTATGCTGAAGCTAGGACGTGCACAAGGTGTAGTGATAGCTGCTGCATTAGAGTATGGTATTGATGTATATGAGTATGCTCCTAGGAGAGTAAAAATTTCTGTAACTGGCAATGGTAGAGCATCTAAAGAACAAGTAGCAGGCATGATAAATAATATACTTCAAATAAAAGACGATTCTTTACCTTTTGATGCTACAGATGCTGCAGCAATAGCTTTATGCCATTATTTTTCAGATTATTCTAGCGTAGTACCTAAAGAAGAGTTACATTTTAGAAAAAATAAATGGCTCCAATTTATCGAAGATAATCCAGATAGAATCATTCAAAAATAAAACAAATATTATGAAAGAAACAATTAAAAATTTAGTGAAAGCCTTTATAGGAGAAAGTCAAGCAAGAAATCGCTATACTTTTTATGCTAAAATAGCAAAAAATGAAGGTTATGAGCAAATAGCTGAAATCTTTACTATGACAGCAGATAACGAACGTGAGCATGCTAGCTGGTTATTTAAACATATTAATGAACTAAAAAAAGAATCTACTGAAAATTTAGATGAAATCACTGTAGAAGCTGGTGCTCCTACTACCTTAGGTACTACCGTAGATAATTTAAAAGCAGCAATAGCAGGCGAAACATATGAATTTACAAGTATGTATCCAGAATTTGCTGATGTAGCCGAGAAAGAAGGCTATACTACTATAGCTAATAGATTGAGAGCTATTGCTGTAGCTGAGCAACACCACGCTGAACGTTATGATAAAATTCTAAAAGAGGTAGAAGCTGGCACATTCTTTAAAAAAGATCAACCAGTAGTATGGTTCTGCAGAGAATGCGGCTATGTACATATAGGTACCGAACCACCACAAGTATGCCCTGCATGTTCACATCCTCGTAGCTTCTATCAATTAAAAATAGAACAATATTAATTTTTTTACATAATTTCTCTGCTAAAAAAGTCGAAGCTGTGCTTCGACTTTTTTATTTTAATTTTTTATAAATTGAAAAAGAAATTATTTTTTTAAATAAAAAATTTTTTATAATTTTGCACTCTAAAATTTAGGAATATGTATTTAACACCAGAAAAAACAAGAGAACTGGCTATAAAATTTGGCGGAAATGAAAATAATACAGGTGACACAGCTGTGCAAATAGCTATTTTGACAGAAAGGATCCTGCATTTAACAGATTATATGAAAGAAAATAAAAAAGATTTTTCTGCAAAACGTTCTCTATTGACTATGGTTAATAAACGTAAACGTTTATTAAAATATTTGAAAAGAGAAAATTACGATAAATATATTGATGTTACCAAACAACTTAATATACGTAGATGATTTTTTAAAGATAAATCTATCTTTTTCAAATTTTAATGAGCTTTTTTCAGAATTTTAAATATAATTAGTGAATAATTTTTGCTAATTATATTTTTATTTATTAATAATAAAAAATTATCAGATGCAAGAAATTAAAGAGACAATTAATCTACCAAATGGACAGGTAGTAGAAATATCAACAGGCAAATTAGCTAAACAAGCTGATGGTTCAGTAATAGTGAAATGTGGAGATATGATGCTTTTAGCAACAGCAGTTTCAAAAAACGAGCCTACACCAGATGCAGATTTTATGCCATTAACAGTAGAATATCAAGAGAAATATGCTGCAGCAGGACGTTTCCCAGGTGGTTTTCTAAAAAGAGAATCTAGACCATCAGAATATGAAATACTTATTGCTAGATTAGTAGATCGCGCTTTGAGGCCCATTTTCCCCGAAAACTATCATGCTGAAACTCAAGTATTAGTATACCTTATTAGTGCAGATCCTAATTATCCACCAGATGCTTTTGCAGCATTAGCAGCATCTGCCGCACTTACTATTTCAGACATTCCTTTTGACCAACCAATATCAGAAGTAAGAGTAGCTAAAATAAATGGTGAATTTAAAATAAATCCCTCTATTGATGAGATAGAATCTGCTGACTTAGATTTAATGGTTGGTGGCACTTTAACTGATATTAATATGGTAGAGGGAGAGAGCAAAGAAGTAGACGAAAACACTATCATAGAAGCTCTCAAGATAGCTCATGAATACATTAAACTAGAAATAGAAGGACAAATGCGTCTCAGAGAAAAAGCTGG